>JANYDP010000001.1 GCA_025363535.1 Verrucomicrobiota bacterium
CACGGTGCAAACTGGACATTTATTGTTTGGGGTCTTTTAAATGCACTTTATATAATGCCTTCGATAATTTTCAAGACCAACAGAAATAATTTGGATATTGTTGCAAAAGGCAAGTGTTTTCCAACAGTAAAAGAATTTTTATCTATTGTATTAACTTTTGGTTTAACAGTATTTGCATGGATTTTCTTTCGTGCCAGCAATAAAATCCATTCGCGCAAACTAAGCAGGACAATCGTCGTCACCATGACGAGAAATATCCCCGCAATGACCGCATCAAGCCGCATGTTAAACGTCTGCCGCTCCATGGGAACGGTTTGCTTGGCATATTGCTCCGCATCAAACGGCGTCGGGCCTTTGACCTGACTAGCTATCATCGCTACTTTTTCCTGCAAAACCTCCGCCTGCGCCAAGAAACCAATCCTCGGATCAGGATGCCAGATTTTTTCCACCCCCGCCGTCAACGTCACCGCCAGCAGCCAGCACAGCGGCACCAGCGTGATGAGCGCGAATGCGGGCGAACGGCGCGGAGCGCCGGTCTTCGACCCGACGTGTTGGGGGCTTCCGGTGCGAGCCGGGTCGGAGACCGGCGCTCCCAGCTGCATCTTCAAAATCACCGTCGTCGCCAGGCACAGCGCAATCGCCGCCAGCATTTGATTCGCAATGCCGAACAGCGGCCAGAGCGAGTTGATGCCGCCGAGCGGATCGCGCACGCCTTGAATCAAAAACCAGCCCCAGCCGCAAACCATCAGCCCGCTCGCCAGAAAATTCGCACCAAGATTTTTCGTGTCGCCCAGTGGCTGCCAAAGTCCACCAAGCAAGTCTTGCAAAATGTAGCGCCCCACGCGCGTCCCGGCGTCCAGCGTGGTGAGAATGAACAGCGCCTCGAACATAATCGCGAAGTGATACCACAGGTCGAGCCAGCGACCATTGACGACCTTGGAAAAAATCCCCGCCATGCCCACCGCCAGTGTCGCCGCGCCGCCGGTGCGACCGAACAGGGTTTTTTCGCCAACCTCTTTCGCCAACGAGTCCATGTGCTCCACCGTGACCGGAAATCCATAAGCCGCAACCTTGGCCACGGTCGTCGCCGCTTCACCCTTGATGTTCATGCTCAGATAAACGCCCGGCTCCAGCGTGCAGGCCGCGATGAGTGCCATGATGGCGACCAACGATTCGAGACACATCGCGCCATAGCCCACGGGGCGCACGTAGGTTTCTCGCGAAAGAATTTTCGGCGTCGTGCCGCTGGCGATCAGCGTGTGAAAGCCGGAGATCGCGCCGCACGCAATCGTGATGAAACAGAACGGGAAAAGTTTCCCCGCCACCACCGGGCCAGAGCCGTCCACAAACTGCGTGATGGCCGGCATGTGCAGATTCGGCAGCACGCAGAAAATCCCCACGACCAGCGCGAAGATCGTGCCGAGCTTCATGAACGTGCTCAGATAATCGCGCGGCGCGAGCAGCAGCCACACCGGCAGAGCGCTCGCGGCAAAACCGTAGAGAATGATCGTCCACGCCACCGTGATGTCGCGCAGTCCAAAAACCTGCGACCAGTGCGGACTTTGATGGATCATTTTCCCGCCCCACACCGCGAGCAGCAGCAGCGCGACACCGAAGACCGACGCCTCCAAAACTTTTCCCACGCGCAGAAACCGCATGTAGCCGCCCATGAACATCGCGATGGGAATCGTCGCGCCGACGGTAAAAATGCCCCACGGACTTTCCGCCAACGCCTTCACCACCACGAGCGCCAGCACCGCCAGCAGAATCACCATGATGGCGAGGATGGCCACCAGCGCGAGCCCGCCGGCGAAAGTGTTCAACTCTTCCCTGACCATCTGCCCAAGCGATTTTCCATCACGCCGCAGGGAGCAAAATAAAATCACCAAGTCCTGCACCGCACCGCCCAGCACGACACCGATCAAAATCCACAGCGTTCCCGGCAGATAACCAAACTGCGACGCCAGCACCGGCCCGACCAACGGCCCCGGCCCGGAGATTGCCGCGAAGTGATGGCCGAAGACGATCCACTTGTTCGTTTTGCAAAAGTCCTTGCCGTCGTCGTGAACCTCGCATGGCGTGGCGCGACGGTCGTCGAGCATCAGCACGCGGACGGCAATCCACTTGGAATAAAACCGGTAGCCGATGACGTAAGTGCAGAGCGCGGCGACGAGGATATAGACGGAATTGATTTCCTCGCCGCGATGCAGCGCGAGCGTGGCGAAGGCCCACGCCCCGAGGACGGCGAGCAGAAACCAAAACACTTTAGCCAGGAGTTTTTTCATTTGGTTCGCATCAATGTTTCAGCACGAAATCCTATTCAAAAATTTCGTAGTCCGTTTTCTTCATGCCGAGCCGGCGATATGCCTCCTGAGCGCGCGAATTGGCCGCATCCACGTAAAGCCGCAGTCCGCAGACATCGGTTCTTGATCGGGCGAGCGTGTGGACGTGCTCAAAGAGCGCCCGAAAAATTCCGCCGCCGCGAAATTGCTCCACGACATAGACGCTTTGAACCCACCAGAAATTTCCATTGCGCCAGTCGCTCCATTCGTAGGTGAGCAGCAACTGGCCGACGGCTTCGCTGCCGCATTCCGCGATGAAATAAATTCCTTTCGCGGCGTCACTGAGCAAGGCGCGCACGCCGAGCGCCACCCGCGCCGGGTCGAGTGCCAGCAGCTCGGTTTCCCGGGCAAGGCTTACGTTGCAGTCCGTGATGAACTGCGCGTCGGCAAGCGTGGCTGGTCGGATGATTACTTTGATGGTGCCATGCTAATGAGCGGCCCGATTGAATCAATGCTTTCTCCGGGTTTCGGTTGCATTATTCTCGCGGTCATGGACGAACCGATGCAACTGCCGATTGACGGCGTGCTGGACTTGCACACATTCCAGCCGCGCGAGGTGAAGAACCTGGTGCTGGATTATCTGGCGGCGTGTCGGGAGAAAGGCGTTTGCGAAGTCCGCATCATTCACGGCAAAGGCATCGGCCAGTTGCGCCGCACCGTTCACGCGATTTTGGAAAAGCATTCGCAGGTAATTTCCTTCACGCTCGACCATCCGCAATTCGGCGGCTGGGGCGCGACGCTGGTGAGATTAGAGCCCGCCGGCAAAAAGTAGCGGCGTTTCGGTGGAGCGCCGGCGCGCGATTTACTTCACCGGCTCCAAAAACATTTTCCGAATCTCAAACTCCGCGCCCTCGCTCTGGATGCCGATGAAGCCGGACGACACGGTGCAGCCGGTGATTTCGTTGAGCGTCTTGCCGTTGATGATCGCCTTGACCTCCGCGCTCGCACAAAGGGTCACGTTGGTATTCCATTCGCCAATGGCGTTTTCGTTTGGTTCGCCGCGCAAGGCCACCGGCGTGTTGGCATCCTTGCCCTCGTGTTCCTTGCATTCCGCGCCGGACATCACGAACAAATCCCCCTGCCGGCCGGACTTGCCCTGGTTCTGGACGCACATCGGCCAGACCTTGTCGGGCAACTGCATGTGAACGAGCACGCCGGTGTTGTCGAGCTTGGGCGCCAGCTTCACGAAACGCCATTCGACGGTGAGCTTGTAGTCGCGAAATTTTTTTTCCGTGCGCAGGTAGCCGATGGTCTTGCCGCTGCAATGAATGACGCCGTTGGTCACCGTCCACGTTTCCGAAACTGGAGTGTTGGTGTTGCGCGACGTGAACGTGAAGCCGTCGAGGTTGTTTCCATTGAACAGTTCGAGGCGATTTGTTGGTGAAAGGATCACCTGTTCCGACGTTGCCGTGGTGATTAAATCCTGGCGGGGTCGAATGCCCAGCGTTCTGATTTGCTCGGGAACGTCCGGTTGAGCGTGGCCGTTGAAGGACAACAGAAAGGCACTGCCCACAGCGAGCGGGAACTGGAACGGAAATTTCATACGCAGGAAAGTCGAAGTTCCCGCGCCGCAAGTCAAGCCCACCATCCGTTGGCGTACCGAGCCTGCTTCGAATCAGACGTTGAACTTGAACATCAGCACATCCCCGTCTTTCACCACGTATTCCTTGCCTTCCATGCGATACAAACCTTTTTCCCGCGCCGCCGCCACGGAACCGCATTTGATCAAGTCATCATACGCAACGGTCTCGGCCTTGATGAAGCCGCGCTCGAAGTCCGAGTGGATCACGCCCGCCGCTTTCGGCGCGGTGTCGCCGGCATGAATCGTCCACGCGCGCACTTCTTTTTCGCCCGCCGTGAAATACGTCCGCAGCCCGAGCAGATGATACGTCGCGCGGATCAACCCGCCGACGCCGGATTCCTTCACACCGAGTTCCTTCAAAAATTCCAGCGCCTCCGCATCCGACAGATCAATCAGGTCGCTTTCAATCTGCGCGCTGATGACGACGGCTTCGCAGGCGAAATGATTCTTCGTGTATTCGCGCACCTTGAGAACGTGCGGATTGGTGTCAGCCGTGGCCAGATCGCTCTCTTTCACGTTGCACGCGAAAATCGTGGGCTTGTCCGTCATCAGCCAGAACAGGCGCGAGATGGCCTTGTCCTCGGGCGTGAGTTGGAGCGTGAGCGCGGGCTTGCCGGCGTTGAGATGCGGCTCGATTTTTTTCAGCACCGCCTCCTGCGCGAGCGCTTCCTTGTCGCCTCGCTTGGCGTCCTTGGCCACGCTGTTCAGGCGTTTCTGCACCGCTTCCAAATCGGAAAGGACGAGTTCGGTGGTGATCGTTTCGATGTCGCGCACTGGATCCACATTGCCGGCGACGTGATGAATGTCCGCGTCCTCGAAGCAGCGCACCACCTGCATAATGGCGTCCACCTCGCGGATGTGCGTGAGAAATTTATTGCCCAGACCCTCGCCCTGGCTCGCGCCTTTGACGAGGCCGGCGATGTCCACAAACTCCACCGCTGCCGGGATGACGACCTGGGTCTTGGCGATCTTTTGCAGCTCGTACATCCGCGCGTCCGGCACCGTCACGATGCCGACGTTCGGGTCAATGGTGCAGAAGGGATAATTCGCCGCCTCCGCCTTGCGGGTGCGGGTCACGGCGTTAAACAAAGTGGACTTGCCCACGTTCGGGAGACCGACGATTCCAGCTTTCAACATAATTTTAGAATCGTCAGGCTAACTCGTTAAAAGCGCCGACTCAACCTGCAAAAAATGAAATTGAGCCACCCCTCTCCACGCTTGCCGCACCGAATCAAATCCGTTAAGCAATTCGCGTGATTAAACCTTCTTTCGCCCAGATTACGGCCCTGCTTTTGGCGGCCCTGCCTTGCACCCTGCTCCCCGGCTGCGGCAAACCCGCCGGCCATGCGCTGCCAGAGCCGCCGCGCGTTGCTGCGGGCGAGCCAGGCAAACCTGGCGGGCGGCTGGTGCTCGTGACCGATGGCGTCCCCAAGACCTTCAACCCGCTGCTCGCCGCCGACAGCGGCTCCGAATCCGTCACCCGCCTGCTGTTCTCCTCACTCGTCCATTTTGACATGGCGACCCAGGAGCCGACGCCCGGCCTGGCGGAATCCTGGTCGGTGGACGCAGATCAAAAAACCTGGACCTTCAAGCTCCGCAAAAACTTGCGCTGGAGCGACGGCCAGCCGCTCACCGCCGACGACGTGGTGTTCACCTGGAACGACCTGATCTACAACCCGGAATTCACCCGTTACATGCGGGACTTGCTGCGCGTGGACGGAAAAGTATTCACGCTGACCAAAGTGGACGACCTGACTGTGCGCGTGTTTACACCCGACGTGGTCGCCCCTTTTCTCCAACTGGTCAGCGCCGCGCCGGTGCTGCCCAAACACATCCTGGCCCGGGAAGTCCGCAACAAGAATTTCCTTAACGCCTACGCCATCAACGCGAATCCGGCGGCCATCGTCGGCAGCGGGCCGTTCCGCCTGCGGGACGCGCGCGCCGGCAAAGTTGTACTGCTTGAACGCAACCCGGAATATTACGCCGTGGACAAAAACGGCGTGCGCCTGCCGTATTTGGACGAGGTGCAGATGAACGTCGCGCCCGATCCAGGCATGGCACCCTTCTTCTTTTTCCAAAATCAAAGCGATGTCTGCGAATCCATCCGGCCGGATTTGCGCACTCAGTTTGAAGCGGTCTTTGCGAAACGCGGCGGACACTTCGTCGAACTCGGCACCGGCTCCGAGTGCAATTATTTCTGGTTCAACCAAAACACCAACCACGCTGCGTCCGGCCAACCCTGCGTGATTCCGGCCAAGCTGAAATGGTTTCGCGACAAAACTTTTCGCCAGGCCGTCTCCTGCGCCATCAACCGAACCCAGATGGTGCAGGCGGTTTACAACGGTCTCGGCGCGCCGGTTCACAGTTTCATCACGGCGGACAACCACAAGTGGAACAACCCCGCGGTGCCCACGTTCAGCTACGATCCTGCGCGCGCCTTGAAGTTGCTGGCGGAAATCGGCATTCAAGACCGCAACGGCAACGGCTTCCTGGAAGATGCCGACGGCCACGTCATCGAGATTAGCATTCTGTCCAACGCCGACAATGCGCCGCGATCCAAGCTGGCCGTGATGATCCAGGACGACTTGAAAAAAATCGGCATCAAGGCCGAGTATCACCCGGTGACATTCGAGATGATCGTCGAAAAAATGAACCGCACCTTCGCTTACGAAAGCGCCATCGTCGGCCTCGGCGGCGGCGGGCTGGATCCGTTCACGCAGATCAACATCCTGATGTCGAGCGAGCCGCTGCATCAGTGGTTCCCGGCGCAGAAAACCCCGGCCACCGACTGGGAAGCGCGGCTGGATTTCCTGATGGACGCGCAGTTGCACACGCTTGATTTTACCGCGCGCAAAAAATATTTCGACGAAGCCCAGATGATTTGGGCCGAGCAGCAGCCCATGATCCCGATCATTGCGCCCAATCTGGCGGCGGCCGTCCGCAGCGATCTGGCCAACGTCCGACTCTCCACCGCCTCGCCTTACCGGGCGACTTGGAACATCGAGGAGCTTTATCTGAAGCCGAAATGATTTTCGGGCCGGCGCGAAATTGCCTTGCGATTTTCCCGCGCGGCTGGTTCATTATGCGGACAGTGGGCGCATATGGTGGAATTGGCAGACACGCTACTTTGAGGTGGTAGTGCCGCAAGGTGTGCAGGTTCAAGTCCTGCTATGCGCACCATTTTTTACTCTTGTTTTTGAGAAATGGCTTGCAGTTCTGACAGATTTCTGACAGCCTTGCAAGCATGAAGAAACCTGACGAATTTCCTCTCACGGTCAAGAAAGGCAGCGCTTCCGCCAAGATTTACCGCACTCCCACCAGCAACGGATACGATTCTTTCACTTTGGTTTATTGGCAGGATAAGACCCGAAAACGTGAGGCTTTTGGCGATCTGGCCGATGCCAAGCGGCGTGGCGGCGAAGTAGTTGGTTCGCTGGCGAAGGGTGAAATTCAGGCGGCGGGTGTGTCGTCGCAAGACCAGGCGGCTTTCTTTCGCGCAACCGAACTGCTCCTGCCCACGCGCGTGAGTCTGGAATCCGCCTGCCGCGAATATGCGGAGGCTTTCAAGGTGCTCGGGGGTGTTTCCATTCTCCAGGCGGCGCGAGAATACGCAAGGCGACATTCGGCGGAAGCCGTTGCGAAAACTGTCCAGCAGGTAGTAGATGAATTTCTGGCCGCGAAACGTGAGGGACGAGCGACGCGGCTCCGGGGCAATGGTCGCAAGGTGAGTGAGCGATACCTGGAGGATTTGGATCGCAAGCTTCAGGCGTTCGCCGGGCGGTTTCATTGCCTGATCGGCGCGGTGACGGGAACCGACCTCAATGATTTTATTCACGGGTTGGAAGTCGAGGGCCGAACGAAAAACAATTACCGGCAAGCGGTGAATGTCTTGTTCGAGTTCGCAAAGAAGCAGAAGTATCTGCCCCGCGATCACGCGGTGATGGATGAAGTAGATGCGGCGGCGGAAGCGGATTTCGAGATTGAGATTTTCACGCCAGAAGAACTGACGAAGCTGCTCAATCACGCTTCTGAGGATTTGTTGCCAGTGCTGGTTGTCGGAGCGTTTGCGGGACTGCGGACTTCCGAGATTGAACGTCTCGACTGGCAGGACGTGAGATTCGACACCGCCGGCATCGTGGTGCAAAGGGGGAAGGTGCGGACGAAACGCGGTCGCGCACGGCGAATCGTGCCTCTGTCGCCGAACCTAGCCTCGTGGTTAAAACAAAATGCGAAACGTGACGGCAAGGTCTGGCCGCATTCCTCGCCTTACCTATTTGAGTTACAGGCCAGAACGGCGGCGAGCGCCGGCGTTGCTTGGAAACACAACGCCTTGCGGCACTCGTTCATTTCCTACCGCGTGGCGGAAACGCAGAACGTGGCACAGGTAGCGCTGGAAGCGGGCAACTCGCAGGAAATGATTTTTGAGCACTACCGGGAGCTGGTGCGGTCAGCAGATGCAAAGACGTGGTTTTCCATTGTGCCGGAAAAACCGGCAAATGTGATTGAAGTAAAAACGGCAAGCAAAGCCGCTTGAGAATGCTTTCTTGAGGTTCCCAATACCGAGCAACCAACATTATCGAGACGACTCGCAGAGTGTTTATTGCTTCGTTCGGGGAATACTGCTTAGAGTGGCTGCGCTCCCGATGATTGAGGGACCACCAAACTAGAAGCTTTTGAGTTGCGATGAGCATAACCGATGAAACGACTTTAGAACCGGCGGCGGACGCTCTGCGTACTGCCATTGCTAACGGCCACGGCGGCGGGAAGGTGGCAGGCTCGGGGTTGGAGGCAACCGCGTCGCCGGGCGCGGTGGCCGCTGGTTTCAAGTTCGGAACGAATGGCCCCCATTCAAGCCGCACGATGATGATTGAGGATCTGCGCGGGTTGTTGGAACGGACTCCACCGGAAGCCTCGCTCGCCGATTTTCGGCGGGTCATCGTGGACGAAAATCTGCTCAATAAAAAAACCGAGTCCACGCGGCGCGAGACGTTGCGTCGTCTGCGCGAACTGTACGCGCTGGATGTGGAAACAATGGTGTTTCGAGTTCTGCAAACTTACTGGCGACAAGACCCCGCCGGGCGTCCGTTGCTGGCGCTGCTCGTTGCGCTTGCGCGTGATCCTTTGCTGCGGATTTCTGCGGCGGTCATTCTCAATTCACGGCCCGGCAGTGAAATTCCGGTCAGTTTGTTTGACGACGCACTTGCGCGGGCGATGCCCGGCCATTTCGGTCCAAAGATTCAGGCGGCGACGGCGCGGCACATTGCTTCATCGTGGGAACAAAGCGGCCATCTCACGGGCCGGTTGCGCAAGACGCGCCTGGCGGTGCGTCCGACCCCGTGGGCGGTGACATTGGCTTTATTTCTCGGGTATCTTGCGGGCGAACGGGGCGAATATCTGGTGTCGAGCCAATGGTTGCTGCTGCTTGATGTCCGGCCCGGCGAGGCCGGTGAACATATCTCAGCGGCGCACCGGCTTGGCTTGCTTAATTTTTTCCGTTCTGGCTCAGTGGTGCAAATCACCTTTCCGGCATGGCTGAAGGCGACCGGGGAATAAACGCATGGCTCAAATTGACCGACTGCTGAAAAATTACACGCGCTATGTCGAACTGCCGTGGGCCGAAAGTCTCGACGGAAAACAGCGCATCTGGTTTGCCATTTATCCCCCGGCGGAAGAACGCCGGCTGCGCGTTCAACTCACCGCCTTCGACCTCGCCACCAACGCGGCGGGTCATGGATGGTCGCTGGTGGATTTGACGGATGTCTTTCCTGATTGGCTGGCGGGCTACGGACATTTCCTGGACTACCTCGGCGACCCGGACAGCCTTGCGTTCGGCCTGCCGGATTTTCGCAAAGCGGTCGCGGAGAAAGTCGCGGCGGCGCTGCTGCATCCGAAGGCGGACAACAATTCCGTGGTCGCGCTGCATGGCCTGGCCGGGCTGTACGGGTTTCTGAAAGTTTCCGAAGTGGTGGATGCCGTCGCCAAAGACATCCGGGGGCGACTGCTCGTGTTCTTTCCCGGTGAAATTGACAACAACGTTTATCGCTTCCTGGACGCCCGCGAAGGTTGGAATTATCTCGCCACGCCCATCACCTGTCAGGAAAGTTTCATCAAGCTATGATTAACCGCGAGATTTATCAGAAAGACCCGACACAAACGGCGTTGCTCAACAACGGCGTGGCAAAGATCGGCGAACTGTCCTCGCCGGAAGAAATCAAGACGTTGCGTTTTGAATTGGAGAGTTTCGTTTGCGACGGGGAATACGAACGCGGGCTGCAACGCATCCTCCAATCGTTCCTCGCGCAACTTTCACAGACGGAACAAAAAGCGGCTTGGATTAGCGGCTTCTTTGGTAGTGGCAAATCGCATCTGGCAAAAATGCTTTGTTACCTTTGGGTGGATTACAAGTTTCAACCCGACGGCGCCACGGCCCGCAGTCTCGCGCCTTTGCCGAGCGAAATCCGCGATCTGTTCGTGGAATTGGGCACGCAAGGCAATCGTTTCGGCGGGCTTTGTGCCGTCGCGGGCACGCTCGGCAGCGGCTCGATGGACAATACGCGCCTGGCGTTGTTGCAACTCGTGTTCCGCTCGGTCGGCCTGCCCGAACATTATGCCCTGGCCAAAATCGTTCTCTGGCTGCGCGAAAAAGGATGGGAAACCAAAGTGATTGCGGCGCTCAAGGCGCAAGGCACCAGTTTTGAAAAGGAGATTACCAATCCATTCGCCTCCACCGCGCTGGCGCAAGCCATCCTCGCGCAGGACTCGTCTTTTGGCAAACCAACGGATGTGCTGGCGGTCTTGCGCCAGCAATTTCCGGTCAACGCCAATGTGACCATTGCCGATGTGGTGGCGACGGTGCGCGAGATTTTTTCCAAAGGTGGCGAGATGCCGCTGACGCTGATCGTGCTGGATGAAGTTCAACAGTTCATCGGCCAGACGAATGTTCAGCGGGCAATGGACGTTCAGGAAATCGCCGAGAAACTTTGCTCCGCCTTCAAGGGCCGCGTTTTGCTCGTCGGCACCGGCCAGCAGGCGTTGACGGACACGGCCATTCTGCAACGGCTGATTGCGCGCTTTCCGGTTTCGGTTTCGCTTTCCGACACGGACGTGGAAAACGTCGTGCGCAAGGTCGTGCTCGCCAAGCGGCCGGACAAGGTCGGCGAGTTGCGGCAATGCCTGGCGAAGAATCAGGGAGAAATTGACCGGCACTTGAAAGGCACCCGCCTTGGCCCCACTTCGGACGATAACAAATGGCAGGAAGCGGATTACCCCTTGCTGCCGGTGCGCCGCCGGTTGTGGGAAAAAGTGCTGCGGGCCGTGGACACGACGGGCACTGCCGCGCAACTTCGCAACCAGTTGACGACGGTTTTTGAAGCCACCCGCGCGACCGCGCCAAAGCCGCTGGGCAGCATCGTGGGCGCGGATTTTATTTTTGACCAGCTCGCGACGCAGATGCGGAACACGGGCGCGCTGTTGACGGAGTTCGACACGATTATTCGCCGTCATCGCGATGGCACGCCAGACGGCCAATTGCGCTCGCGATTATGCGCGATGATTTTTTTGATCAGTAAATTGGAACGCACCGGGCCTGCTGATCTCGGCGTGCGTGCCACGCCGGAAGCGCTGGTGGATTTGCTCGTCGAAGACCTCGCCCAAGACCGCACCGAACTTTTGCAGCGCGTCCCGCCACTGCTTGATGGACTGGTTGCCGGTGGTGACTTGATGAAAGTCGGGGCGGAATACTCGCTGCAAACGCGCGAGGGCGCGGCCTGGACTGATGAGTTCAAACGGCGCGTGAGCCAGCGGCTGAATGACACCGGCCATCTCGATAGTTTCCGCACCGACCGCCTGCGGGAAACGGCGGACGAACTTTTGAAAAAGGTCTCGCTTAAACAAGGTCAAGGCGCGAGCAACACGCCGCGCAAGCTGCAAGTGCATTATGACGCCACGCCGCCGCCGCCGGCTGGCGATGCGGTGCAGGTTTGGATTCGTGATGACTGGACCGAAGCTGAAACGACCGTCCGGGCGGAAGCCCAGGCTGAAGGCACGGGCAGTCCGCGCTTGTTCGTTTTCCTGCCGCGAAAGTCGGCCAACGAATTAAAGAACGCGATTGCCTCGCGCATGGCGGCGGAAGAAACGCTGGCCGCTCGTGGCAATCCGACCAGCAATGAAGGCGTGGAAGCGCGCAAATCCATCGAATCGAAACTGAACGACGCCAACAATGGTGAAAAGGGCATCAACGCGATTCTTGGCGAAGTGTTTGCCGACGCCAGAGTCTTTCAAGGCGGCGGGGCGGAGACCTCGGGCAAGTCGCTGGCCGAACTGGTGGATGAAGCCGCGCAGAGTTCCCTCGTCCGGCTGTTTCCGCAATTCAGTGTCGCCGACCATGCCGGTTGGCGAACGGTTTTTACCCGCGCCCGTTCCGGCGCGGCGAACGCGCTGGAAGCCGTCGGCTACAACGGGAATCCCGAAGCTCACCCGGTCTGTGCGGCCATCAAGACATTCGTTGGGGCGGGGCGACGTGGCAGCGACATTCGTAAACAATTTGGCGCGGCACCTTTTGGCTGGCCGCAGGACGCGATTGACGCCGCGCTGATGGCGTTGCTTACCGCCGGACATTTGCGCGCCACGAGCAACGGCAATCCGGTCAATGCCGCCGCGCTCGCGCAAAGCAGCATTGGTGCGACTGATTTCCGCGTCGAGATTCCCAGCCTTTCCGCCAATCAGCGGGTTGGCGTGCGCGGCTTGTTTCAAGCGGCGGGCCTCAACGCGCCGTCCAACGAAGAATCCTCCTTTGCCCCGCGCTTTCTGGAGAAACTTGAAGCGATGGCGAAAGAAGCCGGTGGCGATCCGCCGTTGCCGGCGCGGCCTGACACGAAATATCTGCGCGACTTGGGTTTGCTGTCTGGCAACGCCCAACTGCTCGCCTTGCTCGGCGAACAAACGCGGCTCAAGGCGGACATCGAAGCGTGGCAGAAATCCGCTGCCGACATCGCCAAACGCCGTCCGCGCTGGGACTCCTTGCAACGCCTGCTGCAATTCGCCAAAGGTCTGCCGGTTCAAGCGGACATGGCAAATCAGGCGGCGGGCATCGCGGCGAATCGTTCGCTGCTGGCGAGTCCCGATCCGGTTGCGCCGCTTTGCAAACAATTGACCGCTGCGTTGCGCGACGCGCTGAACACGCATCAAACTGAGTTGGAAAATACCTACCACCAACATCGGCAGGCCATCGAGGGCGGTGCGGTTTGGGCGAAATTGAGCGAGCCGCAGCGCAACGCGATTCTCTGCGAACATGGACTGGAAACCCCGGCCAAGATTCAAGTGGGCAATGAGGATGAAATTCTTACCACGCTGAACGCTGCGCCGCTGGACACGCGCAAGACGGCGGTGGAAGCCCTGTCGCATCGCGCGGCCAAAGCGATGGAAGCCGCCGCGAAATTGATCGAGCCGAAAGCCACGCGGCTGCATCTTCCTTCCGCGACCATCAAGGATGAAGCGGAACTGGATGCGTGGCTCGGCCAGGTTCGCACGGAAGTTGTCACTAAACTCAAAGACGGCCCGGTGATTCTTTGATGCGATGAAAGCCAGAGTGAACGTCCGCCCTCACCCCGGCCCTCTCCCCCAGGAGAGGGGGAACCGTTCGCCGCGATTGGATGGATCGAGGGTCACAGATTTTCGGGCGTCTTCGGCTGCGAACCAGAGCAAGGCGGCGATTGCAACCGCGATGGCCGAACTTTCCAGAAGCGTCCCCTCGCTCTCTCTCTCCTCGGGGGAGAGGGCCAGGGAGAGGGCGAGTCTCCGTTTCACTATCTTCCCGGCATGAACGCACTTCCCGCACCGCTCCGGCGTTTGTTGGAAAATGCCGCACAGGACGCCCGCGATGTGGCGGAAGCGGGGGCGCTGGCGGCGTTGAACGCGCTGGCGGTTCCGAATGCCGTCGCCTTTCCGCATCTCAACGAGGCGGACAAAAAACTGCGCGTGGCCTTGCGCGCCCAGGCGCGGCAACTGGGCGATGTGATTCCCAAAGGCGAAGCCGCGCCCGCGCTCACGCATCTGGTGGAAAAAGTGGCTTACGACACCTGGCATCGGCTGCTGTTCACACGGTTTCTGGCGGAGAATCAATTGTTGCAACATCCCGGCGGCGCGAGTGTGTCGCTGCAAGACTGTGAGGAATTGATTCGCGAAGACCTGATGCTGCCGCAACGCGAGTTCACCGCGCCGGATGGCCGCACGCTGGCCGTGGAGTTTGCCGCCCGGATGCTGCCGGCAATTTTCCGCGCTGATGATCCGGCGGGGAAAGTGGGTCTGCCGCCGGAAAATCGCAATGCCCTGTTCAAGTTGATTGATGATTTGCCGCGCGACGTGTTCGTGGCGAGCGACAGCCTCGGCTGGTGTTATCAATTTTGGCAGGCGCGGCGAAAAAAACAGGTCAATGAGTCCGGTTGCAAAATTGGCGCGGATGAATTGCCGTCCGTCACGCAGTTGTTCACCGAAGATTACATGGTGGATTTCCTGTTGGACAACACGCTGGGCGCGTGGTGGGCGGCGAAACAATTGCCGATTGGCGATTTACGATTTACGATTGAAAGCGAAGAAGACGCGCGCAAAGCCGTTGCGCTGCCGGGTTGCGAATGGAAATATTTGCGTTTTATCAAGAGCACCTCACCCCGGCCCTCTCCCCAGAGCGGAGAGGGAGAAGAATTTTGGACTCCTGCCGCCGGCACCTTTGACGGCTGGCCGAAAACGGCAAAGGAATTGAAATGCCTCGATCCGTGCATGGGCAGCGGTCATTTCGTGGTGGCGATGTTTGAGCGGCTGGTGGCGTTGCGCATGGCGGAGGAAAATTTTGACGAAGCGGCGGCGGTGGCGGCGGTCATCCGCGACAATTTGTTTGGTTTGGAGATTGATCCTCGTTGCACGCAGATTGGCGCGTTTAATCTGGCAATGGCGGCGTGGCGGCGGGTGGGTCATCGCCAATTGCCGGCGATGAATCTGGCGTGTTCCGGCCTGGCACCGAACACCCGCGAGGCGGACTGGCTGGCGCTGGCCGGCGACGATGGAAATGTCCAGAACGGCATGGCGCGGCTTTATCGGCTGTTCAAAAACGCCCCCGTGCTGGGCAGCCTCATCAATCCGCGCGCCGCACGGGATGAATTGCTTGAAGCCGGGTTCCACCAACTTCAACCGTTGCTGGAAAAGGCTTTGGCTCAAGAAGCCACAGACGACAACGCTCATGAAATGGCCGTGACCGCGCGCGGCCTGGCCAAGGCGGCGGAAATTCTCGCCGGCCAGTTCACGCTTGTCGCGACTAATGTGCCTTACCTCGGGCGTCGCAAACAGGATGACTTCCTGAAGGATTACTGTGAACGCGTTTATCCAGACTCAAAAGCGGATCTCGCTACTTGCTTCGTAGAACGGTGTTTCGAGTTCTGTCGAGAAGGTGGTAATACCGCTCTTGTAACGCCGCAGGTCTGGCTTTTTCTTGGGACTTACAAGAGCCTCCGAGAGCGGCTGCTTAAAGAGTCTCAGTTCGACATCATTGTCCGCCTGGGACCTAACGCATTCCAAGACATGAACTGGTGGGCGGCTACAACTGCGATGTTCTCGCTGGGTCGAAGGAGATGTTCAGCGGATCATTTATTTGCCGGGCTGGACGTAGCTCATGTCCACGAACCTCAAGAGAAGGCGCAGGCGTTAGTCGTGAAGGATGCCGCCGTCTTAAACCAGAAGGATCAATTAAGAAATCCAGATGCGACAATTGTGTTCGAGGCTAGGTCTGCCTGTGCTCTCCTTTCGGAATGCGCCGACTCGTTTCAGGGTTCAGGACTAGCGGACATCGTAAAATACCGTCACTTTTTCTGGGAACATGAGGGCTGCGTCAATGGATGGGTCTTGCACCAAAGTTCGCCGAACGGCCTTGATCATTTTTCTGGGATGCACTTTGTAGCCCTGTGGGAAAACGGCGAAGGCGCGCTTGTGAACGAGCCAGAGGTGACTATTCGAGGCCGGCAAGCGTGGCAACAATTAGGAGTAGCGTGCGCTTGGCTGGGACGATTGCCGACGAGCATTTATCTCGGGACAATCTATGACAACAGCGCTGCCGCAATCGTCCCGAAAGATCAATCTCACCTTACGGCGATTTGGTGCTTCCTTTCCTCACCAGACTATTTGAAGGAAGTTCGTAAGATTAACCAAAAGTCGCAGGTTGCTAACGCAACGCTAGTCAAAGTCCCCTTCGACTTGGCGCACTGGCAAAAGGTGGCGGCGGAGAAGTATCCGCACGGGTTGCCCAAACCGTTTTCCAGCGACCCGCCGCAATGGCTGTTCAACGGGCATCCCAAGGGCGCGGACAATCCGCTGCAAGTGGCCGTGGCGCGGTTGCTCGGCTACCGCTGGCCGCGCCAGACCGGATCGAGTTTCCCCGACTGCCCGGCGCTCGAAGCCGACGGTCTGGAACCGTTCGCCGATGACGACGGCATTGTCTGCATCCCGGCGGCGGGTCAGGAGCAACCGGCAGAACACCGGCTGCGCGCGTTGCTGGCCGCCGCGTTTGGCGCGGAATGGAGCGCGGCGAAAGAGGGCGAACTGCTGGCGCAAGCCGGGTATGCCGGCAAAAGCATGGAGGACTGGCTGCGCAACGGTTTCGCGGAACAGCATGGGAAAATTTTTCAACAGCGCCCGTTTGTCTGGCACCTGTGGGATGGCCGCAAGGACGGTTTCAGCGCGCTGGTGAATTACCACAAGCTGGACCGCGCCCTGCTGGACAAGCTGATTTACACCTACCTCGGCGACTGGATCACGCGGCAGGAATCCGGCGTGCAATCCGGCGAAGGCGGCAGCGATGCCCGCCTCACGGCGGCGCGCGATTTGCAGCGCCGCCTGAAACTCATCGCCGAAGGCGAACCGCCCTATGACATTTTCGTGCGCTGGAAGGCACTGGCGCAACAGCCGATTGGCTGGGAACCTGATTTGAATGACGGCGTGCGGCTGAACATCCGTCCGTTTGTCGAGGCAGGCGTCCTGCGCAAAGACCCGAACGTGAACTGGAAAAAAGATCGCGGTGCAGACCCGGCCAGCGCGCCGTGGTTCAAGGTGTTCAACGGCGACCGCATCAACGATCATCATTTGACGCTGGCGGAAAAAAGGGCGGCGCGCAGTCAGTGATGCTTTTTCCTGTCCGCGCAAGTGATTCAGGCACATGGCGATTGTGCCGATAATTGGGCGGGCCGGTTTTTGCTTTGTTCGGGTGTGCTAATTTGGTAGTAATACAAATACATTATGCAAACGCGTTTCAACCAGAGGAAGGCCGCGCACGCTGCGGTTGAGTTCCTGCGATTGCGTGGAAACAAGATGAGCTACCTCAAGCTCATCAAGCTGCTGTATCTGCTCGACCGGACGGCCCTGGCACGCTGGGAACGGCCCGTCACGGGCGACCGTTACGTTTCGATGAAGCTGGGGCCGGTGTTGAGCAATGTCCGGGACTTGATCGTCTGGGAACAGCCCAGGAACGAGTCCGATTTGTGGCATCAGTTGATTCAGAAGGTGGGCACTTACGATGTGGAACTGAAAAAGACGGTGGAGCCTGATTCATTGTCGCAACGGGAAGTGGATTTGATCCACGAAATTTCCAAAAAGTTCGGACACATGGGCAAATTCCAACTGGCCGAATACACGCACACGCTGCCGGAATGGAAGAAGCCGGAGAGCGACAACAGCGCAAGTCCGCTGGAGTATGAGGATGTTTTGAAGGGAGTCGGGAAGACCCCCGAAGAAGCGGTGGAAATCTGCCGGGAGATTTTGGACGTAAATCGCGTCGCCGGATTGGTCGGTTGCCAATGAACCGACAATCCACATGGTCAAACTGGGTTCCACTTTTCAGAGCAACCACCTCTATGTCGTCATCTCCGATCCGGCGAAGCACGCGGGCAAGTGCGTGCTGGTAAATCTGACGACGCAGCGCGCCAAGTCAGACACGAGCTGTGTGCTCGCTCCGGCGGATTTCCCGTCGTTCATTCATTGCGCCACGGTCGTCAATTATGGCGATGCGTTGCCGGCTGAACAGGTGAACATCGAGAAGATCATCAAGAGCGGTCAGGTGCGTTCACACCCGGACATGGCGGCTGAGGTGTTGAAACGAATTATCGAGGGTGCGTTGAGGTCGCCAGCCTTTCCGACTGGATTGAAGAAATACCTTTGATTTTTTGGAGAGCTCCCGAAGGAACGCCAGAGATATTGTTTTAAGATGTTCCACCATAGATGATTGTGTAAATGAAAGAAATGGCGGCTAAAGCAGATTAAGGAATTGACGATAAGGTATCAATTGATACCTTATGAATGTGTCGCGAAAAAATAAATGGAAGCTCCCATTCCTGAGACGTGGATCAAGCCGGTTGTGCGAATTCTCCAAAATGGAACTATCGCACGCGAGATCCTTGTTCCCGAGCGAGTGCGAAGAGATTGGGATGCGGGTTCACTGGGGGCGTTCCTTTGGGATGTTCGCGAGCCGTTAATTAAAGCGCTTTCGATTTCCGGCGTGACGGGTAAATTGATAATGGATCAGCCAGAGCCTGGAGAAACTTATGCTTTTTGGTTTCTTTACGACAGTCGAAAGTTCTACGGCAAAATCTGCCTCTACAATGATAAAATCAAACTCAAACTCCTCTCGGCACACCGCCCCGATAAAGGAGAGGATCATCTCTGAGAGGGGAGAAATTAAAAAATGAAAACAGACGAAACGATCAAGTATGTGGACACACAGGTGCATATCCCGAATCTCGAAGGCGACGCGGTTGCGGAGATAGTAACGATCCAGATTCCGGTGACGATTGACCCGCACACGGGCGAGGAAATGCTGACACCCGAAGCGGTCGAACTGGTTGAATCGGCGAAAGCGCGGCACATGGGGTTGATGCTGCCCGAAGAAATCAGGGAATTGCGGGAGCGACTCGGTTTGAAGCAGCGAGAGATTTCGGAACTGCTGCAAGCCGGTGAAAAGAGTTTCACCCGCTGGGAAACGGGCCGAGGGCGGCCGTCGCGGATGGTGAACGTGATTCTGCGCGCACTCTATGACGGGAAATTGACGGTCGAATATCTGCGCTCGCAGCGGCAGACGAATTTCGACTGGCGCAAGATTGTGGGGTGCGATTTTGGACAGGCACGCCCGAACAAACCGCTGCTGGTGGCCGTGAAGCCGGCCAACAGCGGCAATGTCATTACTGAGGTTCCCCATGAAAATCGCATCCTTGCAGCTTGAATGGTATTTCATTTCGGATTTGCACCTGACGGCGAACAAGGAGTTCGACCAATCCAAGGCCGCCGAAATCAAATACGAAAACCTGACCGTGGACGTGGCCTGTACTGCGGACAAAGACGACAACAGAAAGTGGCAGGTGACGGTCCGGGTGAAACATCAAGGATCAGCGGATACCAACTCGCCCTATACTTTCAGCCTTGAGATGATTGGTTTCGCGCGGGTCGCAAAAACATATCCCGATCAATCGGTCGAGAAACTGGTGCGAACGAACGGGCCGTCCATGCTTTTTGGAGTCGCGCGGGAAGTCCTGCGCGATCTGACGTCGCGTGGCCCGCATGTGACTGTTTTTCTCCCGTCAGTGTCGTTCTACGAAAGCACGGGCGGCGTGGCGGCGGCGACTCCCGCGCCCGTTACGGCCAGCGCATCCGTATAATGAGAGCGGGCACGGATAACGCGATGGTGCTTGATGAACTGGTCGCCGCACTTCGGCAGGCGGCGGATTTCAATGCTTCCGACCAAACGGCTCCGGCTGTCATCCTCTGGCCCGACCCTGGCGTGGAATGGGCACCGCTCCTGCCGGAACTTCGCGCCCGTGTGCCGGAGTTGTTTGCGCTCGGCCCAAACGACGCCTCGGCGCGCAGCGGGCCGGCCATCTGGCTGCGCTGCGTGCTCGCCCGCAAAATTGCCGGGATGGAATGGCCGGCGGACCGAACGCCGATTTTTTACCTGCCGGGCGTCGGACGAAAGACGTTGCGCGAAATTGAAGATGCACCGGACGCCCTCGCGCCGCTGCTGGAACTGCAATTTCGCGGCACGGTCTGGTTTCATCCCAACGGCAAAGATTGGACGGTGTTCGCGTTTGCCCAGTCCCGGCTGGGCATGGAGGTCGCGCGCGACGCGGCGACGCTGGCAGCCTTGCGCCAGGCGTTGCCGGAGTTTGCGCGACTGCGGAAAGCCGAGTTGAGCGGTCGCCGCTGGGAGGCGGGTGATTTCAACCGGCTGCTGACGCCCGACCCCAGCCGCAATTTGCTGATGTGGCTCGGCCAGGGCGACGATTTCAAAAAATCGCGAGCGCCGGATGAGTGGGACGCCTTCAAGCAAATCTGCCAGCGGGATTACGGTTTCAACCCGGAAACGGACGGCGCGCTGCGGGCGGCGGCGCTGCTGGGCCAGCGCGGCGGGGCGTGGGTGCAAGTGTGGGAACGCTTCGCCGAATCGCCAACGCTTTATCCGAACCTGCCGGAAGCGCTGCGGGCGGCGAAGCCAAAGGACGAAAGCGATTTATTTTTCAGGCCGGAAATCTGGCCGCAAATCAACGAGGCGGCGGAAAGCAAGCTGGGTGACGCGCTCGCGCTATTGCAGGACCGCCCATATCCCGAAGCAGCAGAACGCATCAAGGCGTTGGAATCCGCGCAAGGGCTGCGGCGAAACTGGGTCTGGCGCAAGCTTGGAAAGTCGGGCCTGGCGGAAGCCTCGGAACATCTGTCGAAACTGGCGGATTGCACGCAACAACTCCCGATGGCGGACAGCCCGGACAAGCTGGCGGCGGAATATGTTGCGGGCGGGTGGCAGGCCGATGCGGCCTTGTTGAAAGCTCTGCAACACGCCCGGTCAACAAAGGCGGAACGCGCCATTTTTGCGGCGGCGCGGGCGCTTTACCTGCCGTGGGTGGAAGCGGGCGCGGTGCGCCTGCAAGAATTGGTGCGGCATGATCCAACGGCGGTCACGCCGCAACCTTTGCTAAACTTCGGCACAGCGGGCGAAGTCATTTTGTTCGCGGACGGATTGCGGTTCGACGTGGCGCGGGAATTGACCGGCGCGCTGGGCAAAGCGGGCCTGAGCGTGGATTTGGGCTGGCGCTGGTCGGCGCTGCCTTCCGTCACGGCAACGGCGAAACCGGCGGTGTCACCGGTTGCGAGCGAACTGACCGGACGCGAATCGGACGAAGAATTTGTTCCATCCCTCAAGGCGGACGAACGCCGCGTGACGGCAGACCGTTTCCGGCAATTGATGGCGGGAAAAGGCTGCATGGTGCTCGACACGCGGGCGGGCGGCGACCCGACGAAAGCGGCCTGGACGGAGTGCGGGAAACTGGATTCGCACGGACATGACGAAGGCTGGCGGCTGGCCTTTCGGATTGATGAACAGGTGAAGCTGCTGGCAAACCGCGTCCGCGAATTGCTGGACGCCGGTTGGAAAAGCGTGCGGGTGGTTACAGACCACGGCTGGTTGTTGCTGCCCGGCGGTTTGCCGAAGATTGATTTGCCAAAATTTTTGACGCAACATCGCTGGGGACGCTGCGCGACAATGAAACCTGGAAACAACAGCGGACTGGTGGAAGTGCCGTGGTTTTGGAATGCCACGATTCGCATGGCGTTGCCGCCGGGCGTCGGCTGCTTTGTGGCCGGGACGGAATACGCGCACGGCGGTTTGAGTTTGCAGGAGTGCGTGATTCCGATGCTGACCGTCCGTTCGTCGTCCGCGCCTCGTTCGCTGGCGCAAGTGGAGTCCATCAAATGGCTTGGCCTGCGTTGCCGCGTCACCGTCGCCGGGGACTTTGCCGGCGTGCGTGCGGACTTGCGGCTCAAATCTGCGGATGGAAAAACTTCCCTGGCCGAAACGGTCAAGGAAGTTGCGGCCGACGGAACGGTTTCGCTGGCGGTGAAAGACGACAGCAACATGGGTTCTGCCGCGCTGGTCGTGCTGTTGAATGAAGACGGCCGTCCGCTGCACGCCCTGCCTACAACAATAGGAGTCAACGCATGACCGGAACCTTTGACGAGATAGACCAGAACGCAGCAAAAGCTTTCGAGGGCTACGTGGTGCGAAAGGATTTGGTGCGAAAGTTCAAGGGGCAGTATCCCGTTCCAACTTACGTCGCCGAATTTCTGCTGGGCCGCTACTGCGCAACGACCGACGAGGAAGAAATTCAAGAAGGGTTGCAGATCGTCGAACGGCAATTGCGTGACCGCACGGTGCGCGCGGGCGAAGAAGAACTGTTCAAGGCGCGGGCGAAGGCCAAGGGGACGGTCAAAATCATTGATCTGATTACGGCCAAGCTCGACACAGACACCAATTCCTTCATCGCGCAACTACCAAGCCTGCAAATCAAGAACGCGCGCATTGCCGACGACCTCGTTCACGCGAATGAACGGATGTTGACGGGCGGCTTTTACGCAGAAGTCGAACTGACTTACGACCCGTCCATCGCGGAAGAAAATTCGGGGCGTCCGTTCGGCATCGAGACGCTGCGGGCCATTCAGCTTTCACGGAAAGACGCCGTGGATGTGCTGTGTCGCGGGCGGGAGAAACTTTCGCTCGAAGAATGGAAAAGGTTTCTGATCCGAAGCGTCGGTTTTGAGCCGGAAAGCCTGACGGAGCGAGCGCAAGACTTGCTCATATTGCGGATGGTTCCGTTCGTCGAGCGCAATTACAACCTCGTCGAACTGGGGCCGAAGGGCACGGGCAAGAGCCACCTGTTTCAACAAGTCTCGCCTTACGCCCATCTGGTTTCCGGCGGCAAGGCGACGGTCGCGAAAATGTTCGTGAACAATGCGAACGGTCAACGCGGTTTGGTCTGCCAATACGACGTGGTCTGCTTTGATGAAGTGTCGGGCATCTCCTTCGATCAGAAGGACGGCGTGAACATCATGAAGGGCTACATGGAGTCCGGCCAGTTCAGCCGGGGCAAGGACAACATCCGCGCTGACGGCGGCATTGTGATGGTGGGCAATTTCGACGTGGACGTGGAACATCAACAGCGCGTCGGGCATTTGCTTGGCCCGCTGCCGCCTGAAATGCGGAATGACACGGCCTTCATGGATCGGATTCATTGCTACCTCGCTGGCTGGGACATTCCAAAAATCAAGAATGACCATCTGACAAATCACTTTGGCCTGGTCAGTGACTTTCTTTCCGAGTGCTGGAATCAGTTGCGGAATCAGTCGCGTCTGTCGGCTTTACAGCGCCGCCTTTTCCTCGGTCCCGCTTTGAGCGGGCGCGACACGACCGCCGTAAACAAGACTATCAGCGGGCTGCTCAAATTGCTTTATCCCAACCCTGAATCTGCCATCACTGACGAAGCGATGGAATGGGCGGCCCGGCTGGCGCTGGAAGCGCGGCGGCGCGTGAAGGAGCAACAGAAGCGAATTGGGTCGGCGGAGTTTCGCAGCACCCAATTCAGTTACAAAATCAACGAAGACGGTTTGGAAAAGTTTGTCTCGACTCCCGAACTGCAAAGTGAGGACAGCATCGGCGGCGATCCGCTGCCGCCGGGACAGCTTTGGGTCATCAGCCCCGGCGGGCAGGACGAACACGCGGGCTTGTTCCGGGTGGATACGACGGTCGGGCCGGGTGCCGGTGTCCGCATCCTCAATCAGCCGCCGCCGCCGCCGTTCAAGGAAAGCGTCAAGTGCGCGGAGCAGAATCTTTACACGCGAGCCAAGCTGCTCGTCGGCGACCGCGACCCGCGCGAACATGAATTTTCCGTCCAGTTGCGGGCTTTCGACGCCGCCAAGAGCGGCAGCACGGTCGGAGTCGGGGTGATGATCGCCCTGTGCAGCGCGCTCCTGCAAAAAGGGATCAAGGGTGGGCATGTCGTCGTTGGCGGGCTAAATCTGGGGGGTTCAATTGACCCGGTTCACAATGCCGTGAACGTCGTGGAACTTGCGGTTGAAAAAGGCGCGACCAACATCGTCATTCCGATTTGCGCCCGGCGACAACTGAACGACCTCCCCGACGACCTGGCCATCAAGATAAATATCCAATACTACACAGACGTTCGGGAAGTACTGCTGAAAGTATTGGAAACTTGATCCTGTTTCCTCGGTTCGATTGAGATTCATTCGAGCGATTGCTTGGGGTGCGGCTACGCGGAGAGAATTTTTGAAAGGGGTTGGACAGGCTGTGTCCTCGTGGTCAGTCAATCTGGCGGGATGAAATTAAAAGCTCGCGGTAATGGTGATTTATGCTCTCATGCGACGGAAAGACGGTGGCATAATGGCCATTTCGGGAACATGGGACATACCCGCTTAGGAACTCTGCCTGCGACGCGAAGCTGGAATGAGGTGATTGGACTCATTAGCGAGGGAGCGACTGCGGCGAAAATTGCTGAGGCAACTGTGAACGCATGGCGGCTTGCGTTCGCCAAGGTTCAAGGTGATGTCGGATTTCGCGAAGCGATCTGGTTGATGACTCAATTAGGAGTAGCTGGCGCACATAAAAACCCCCTTGGTTATCTTAGTTCAATTGGTCTGGACATTGAGAAAAGCGAATCTGTTGTCGAAGTGGCAATGGCGCTCACGGGGGCATTGGATCAACGAATTGATGGCAGCGGCAGGCGTTCGGATTTTGGCGAACTTGCGGAAAAGGCATTGATTTCCGTGGTCACAGAAAATTTACAGGAGAAAATCGGTCCGCGCCTTCTTTCGAGTTCTCAGGATGTGAATTCGGCGGTCGGGAAGTTGGGCAAGGTTAAGGAGTTCGCGCAACTTTCACGAAGTTTTTTCCAGAAACTAACCAACGAATGCCTGAATTATTTCCTGTCGAAAACCCTTCCGGCCCAAGTTGGCGAGACGCGACGATTCGCCACAGCCGGCCAACTGGCGCAATTCGAAAAGGCGCTTGGGACTCACTGCTGGGAAGCCTCGGAGATCGTCGAAAAATTTAGCGGCGAATGGCTGTCGAAAAATCGGCATGAAGGAGGCGGGACCATCGCTCGGGAAACTGCGGAGAAATTCGGCTGGTTCGCTCTGAGGAAAATGCAGTTGGAATTGGAAGCTCGCGCTCGAAAAGATGGATAATCAACACACCATCTTGTGTGGCGGGCAAACGCCGACAAAGGACAACGACGCTTCAGTTTTGTATGCGAGCGACGTATTTACCGGAATACGCCCGAAAGAAGAAGATCGTATGATGGTCGCTCTCTATCTGGAGCGCGCGAAACGAGTAGCTAAAATCAAAACAACATCCGAACTCATCGGAGCGTTTCCGGAAATAGTGCGCTCGCTAAAATACTTTCGAGAGTCACCACAAGCAGCAGCGGAAAAGATTGTGGCTTTGCACAATCGGCATGGGAAAGAAGTGAAGTCTGTCCTGGCGGACATGGTCGGACGTCACAAGGAAGCCATTGCAGACCACAGTTTGCCATCGGATTGTCTGTTGAAAATTGCTTACGATTCCGGCTCGTGTGAAACGACACCTGCGGCGGCGCCTCAGAAATTTCATAAACAGCAAGAGGAACGGTGGGAAGACGAAAAACAAAAAGCGAACGTGTACAAGCTGGGGAGAGGCCACAAAGTTTGGAATCTCGTATTTCGCGGGGAACGCGATTCTTTGAAAGAGGAACGGGCGGTTGAGCTGCCCGTGCGGAGCATCGCGGGCTACTGCCGTTGTCTTCGCCGTGGCGGAGCCGCGCGGCGATAATGCGGTTCCCGGTCGGGCGAAGCCTCGCGGCCTTCTGAAATCTTGCCGCCGGGCGCGCACGATCCGTGTCCCTGACTGTCTCGTCAGTTTGCGCCCGTCGGAACGAGCGAGAGCATCCCACGAAGTCAGCGAAGTGGAGTGCGGCAGTGAAGTGGAGCGGTCGGAAACTGGCGAGTCAGTCATCGTGCGCAGGCCGAACAGTGCCGATGCTTGGCGCGCAGCAAGCTGGTGGGCGACCAGGGGCGCGGCAGCGTCAGGCGAACGCAGCGCAAGTGTCGGCTCTGTGAGGCCGGGCTGCTTTCCGTTCAAGACGAGGAGCGTTAGCGACGAGCAGTTTCACGCCGACATCGCGCGCTAAAACCATCCGCCAACCAAGACGGGTTAGATGCTCTGAGGACGTTCAAACGTGGTGACGTGTGATTCCGCGCGCGATGTAGCGAAAGGGCCGCCGTGCGCGACGTTCGCAAACCAGTGATGGCGGCCCGGTGCCCGGCTAGGCCCGCTTTAGCGGGCCGCCGGGCATGAGCGTCGGCGTTCCGCGCGCGGTGCGACGTGTCCAACAAGAAGCGACTCACGCCAGTTGCGCGCCCGTAATGTTTGAGCGCGAAGTGGGTCAGGGAACGAAGCGTGAACTAAATTATCTGTTGAGCAGCGCGAACTAACTTTGTCTTTCGAGGACGTGCGAATTACAAGGCGCGTTGAAATCGCGGAAGGCTTACGATTTTACCTGGTCGCGTGGGTTGGAATGTGAAGAAGTGTGTGGATCATTCAAGACGGTGGGATTTTCAAAGAGTGGTGCGAATGGTTTTGAAAACAAATCCGGGAGGTTGGTAACACTTGACGTTAATACCGCTCCGCGTTAAGGTGGTGGGCGAATGATAGAAAACTTCGCCTGTGCGGAGACGGAAAAGATTTTCCACGGACAGATGTCCCGCCGGTTGCCGCCGGACATTCAAAGAACTGCCCGGCGGAAACTGCTGCAATTGGATGCCGTCACCCAACTGCCGGATCTGCGTGTGCCACCGGGCAACCGGCTGGAGGCGTTGAAGGGTGGTTGGGCCGGACAACACAGCATCCGTGTGAATGACCAGTGGCGGATTTGTTTCCGGTGGAAATCGGGCGCGCACGACGTTGAAATTGTGGATTACCATTAAGAAAATATGAAAAGTAAAATGCTGGCCAATATCACTCCGGGCGAGATTCTGGATGAGGATTTTTTGAAGCCGATGGGCTTGAGCCAATACCGGCTGGCCAAGGACATTGGCGTGCCGGCGCGTCGCATCAATGAAATCGTGAAGGGTGAACGCGCGGTCACTGCCGATACGGCCTTGCGCCTGGGGCGGTATTTCAAAATGTCGGCACAGTTCTGGTTGAACCTGCAATCGCACTACGATTTGGAAGTGGTGGAAGACCGTTTGGGTGGACGGTTGGAACGTGAAGACAAAGTTTTGGCGGCGGCATAATCGTCATTGGTTTCGTGGTTGGAACGTCCCGCTGATGCAAGTCAGCGGGCCGTGTTGCGTTTGGAGCGCCGTCAGGCGGGGTGAGCCGCGAGCGGCTCAGACCGGCCGCTCGCGCTGGC
>JANYDP010000010.1 GCA_025363535.1 Verrucomicrobiota bacterium
CAGCCGGCAGCTTTAGTTTTAAGTTGCCGGTTTTACCTGGCGCAACCTCCGGGCTGGCAATCACGCCTTTGGCAATCGTCTTGAAACCGACGGACTCGCCAAACTTCCGCAAATGCCAGGTGAATTTACATTGGGAAAGACTCGTAAACTCGTAACGATTTTCCACCGGCAGCATGCCGGCGAAATTTGCTGGCAACGTGCCCGGCAGTTGCACCGGCGACCAGATCTGCTTAATCGTGTAGTAGCTGCCTTCCTTTTCCCGGAATGGTCCAACGATGCCATCGGGCGCCCAGTTGCCCTTTACATCAACCACATTGTTCGAATCGCCACGTTGCACGCCTTCATCGGCGAACACCCAGAGGAATCCGCCCGCCGAAACTTTGCTGCTGCGCATCGCGTTCCAATAATCGTCCAGTCCCGCGCCATGTCCGCCATCGTAAAGGCCGTGGAGAAATTCTGTGGGCATATAAACCAGATTGCTCGAAAGCCCCTGCACCACCGACTTGTAATCCGGGTAGTGCTTGTCATCAATGTTGCCGAACTTCGCCCACGGATGATTGACCGCGCGGTGCTGTGGATCGAGCTTCGCGTAATCAGCATCCAGATTTGTGTTCCAGCCGCCTTCATTGCCGTTGTCCCAGATGATGATGCTCGGATGATTCACATCACGCGAAATCATTTCCTTGACGTGTTGACGTCCCACTTCCGTATCATATTTGTGCTGCCAGCCGGTAAGTTCGTCGAGGACGTAAAATCCTCTTTCGTCGCACAAATCCAAAAACTTCTCGTCGGGCGGATAATGCGACATGCGCACCGCGTTCATGTTCATGTCTGCAATTAAACCCAGGTCGAGCTGCGCAATCCGGTCGGAGGATGAGCGTCCAAGCGTCGGCCACGCGACGTGATGACAGACGCCCTTGAGCAACACATGCTGGCCGTTGACGAAAAGACCTTCGCCCAGGTGCAATTCAATCGTGCGAAATCCGAAACGCTGCTTCAGTTCATGCAACACTTTCTTACCCTGCTTGAGCCGCACCACAGCGGTGTAAAGCACCGGTGTTTCCGCCGTCCACAAGACCGGCGTGGAAATTTTTGTCGTGATGCGTCCCGCCGCCACAGGCACAGCCACAGGTTTGCCAGCGATTTTTCCTTTAAAATCCTGCAACGTCACTTCAACGGCGTCGGCCTGTCCTTTACTCCCGAGATAATAATCCATCGCGAACGTGCCATCGGCACGCGCGTCAATCGCCACACGATCCACGAACTGCGCCGGCTCGGCTTGCAGCCAGACGGGCCTGAAAATTCCGCCAAAGACCCAGTAGTCGGCGTTGCGCTCGGCGTTGTTGACAGAGGCATCAGCAGATTTGTCGCTCACGGAAACTTCGAGGAGATTTTCCTCACCAAACTTGAGCAGTCCGGTGATGTCATATTTGAAACGATAGAAAGCGCCCTGATGCACCGGCCTAGCTTCCGTGCCGTTGACCTTTACTGCCGCATCGGTCATCACGCCCTCAAATACAATAAATACGCGACGTCCGTGCCAGCCAGTGGGGACGTTGAAACGATGGCGATAGTCGCCACGAATGGGAGTGTAGGTTTTGTCCTCGTGGCCATAACGAAATTTCCCGAAGCCCTGCAATTCCCAACATGATGGCACGGCGATGTTCGTCCACACGCCGCCGTTGCGCCCGTCAGAGCAGAAAAAATCCCACGGCACGGTGTGCTCAGCATCGTGGCCCGAAAGATATTGACGGACGGTTTCCTGTGCCGTGGCCGGAGCAATGCCGGAGAGCCAGCCGCCCAAGCAGAGGATAGTTGTGAATAAAATTTGTCTACTGGGAATAAAGCTATCTTTCATGCGGTCAGGACTGGATTCATCGTGAGAGATTCAAACAATATACGCGGCAAATCAAGCGGCAACCGTGATAACCTGTTGGAGGCTTGTCATTTTTGGCCGACTATTAGAACCAAGTGTTGCCATTATTTTCGTGATTCTCCGATTTTACCCTTTGCGCTTGAAACCACCCCCGCAAACGGCAAACTTATTTTTTATTCTTATCACCATACTAAAGACACTCGCGGGCAAAATGACGGCGAAGCCCTTGGCTTCCTTAAATAGTTTTGCAGGAGCCGACTGTAAAAATTTATAACTTCACGGAAAATGAATAACAATTTCAGCCGGGCAATATTTGCATTGGCCACACTGGCGTTAAGCATGAACCCTCGAGGCTTTGGCGCCCCTGTGCTGACCTATCATAATGACAACGCCCGCACTGGCGCGAACTTGCATGAAACGTTGCTGACGCCAGCCAGCGTGAACACGAACAGCTTTGGTCTGTTAATGAAATATGAAGTGGACGGCTATGTCTATGCCCAGCCGTTGTATTTCCCAGAGCTTGTCGTTCCAGGGCGCGGCACGCATAACGCCGTATTCGTGGCGACTGAAAACAATAGTGTTTTCGCTTTTGACGCGGACAGCCAGACGGACGCGGATGGTGGATTATTATGGCATGCCAGTCTGGGCGATGGCATTGACATCGTGACCAATCACGAATTTGGCGGGCGCTATCACAATAATGTCTTTCAGGACATGCTCCCACGCGTGGGTATAACCGGCACTCCGGTTATTGATCCAACAACAGGCACACTCTATCTGGACGCGTTCACCCGCGTAGCTACCGAAACCACGACGAATTATCATCACACGCTCCATGCCTTAAATATCACCACCGGCACGGAACAACCTTATGGCCCGGTGGAAGTGGTGGCTTCGGTTCCGGGAAATGGCTACGGCAGTTCTGATGGCGTGATAAAATTTGATCCCCGGCAACACATGCAACGCCCGGCGCTGACGCTCGCAGGCGGAGTTTTATACGTTGCATTTGGCAGCGCAGCGGACACGGACCCTTATCATGGCTGGATCATTGGCTATGACGCGAGCAACCTGCAACTCCTGACCAATCAGGTTTTCGACACCACACCCAACGCGACAATGAAGCAATTTGGGTCGCACGCCGGTGAAGGCGCGCTGTGGATGGGTGGCAACGGCCTGTGCGTGGATGCGAACACCAATCTTTATTTTGAAGTGGCCAATGGCAGTTTCACCGCCGACCCATCCCTGGGGAATGGAGATGATTACGGCGACAGCTTCATGAAACTTTCCGCGGTCAGCAACCGGCTGTCGGTGGCGGATTTTTTCACACCGTTCAATCAGGCGGAGATGCAGGCGCAGGACGCGGACTTCGGTTCGGGTGGCGCGTTGCTGCTGCCGGATGAGGTGGGCAGCGCGAAGCATCCGCATTTGATTGTTGGCGGTGACAAGGCCGGCACAATTTATCTGGTGGATCGCGACAACATGGGTCGTTACAACCCCAGGAACAATCATCAAATCGTGCAGGAACTCGATGCCGGTGCGGGAAGTTTTTTCGGCACGCCGGCCTATTTTGATCACCAGCTTTATTATCAAGGCGTTCGTGGAGTGATGAAGGCTTTCGCGATTAGCAACGGATTGATT
>JANYDP010000091.1 GCA_025363535.1 Verrucomicrobiota bacterium
CAGGTAATCGGGACCTGAAATCCGCGCGTTATCCAGTTTCAAAGTGCGGCTCGCGGTGATTTCAATTCGTTGTGGCAAATTCGTCAGTGCCCCGCCGAAACTGCTGTTGCTAGAGGTGGAGGTCGCAACTAATCGAGCATCCACGTAGGCGTAGAGGTTGGACACCGTCGCAGAAGGAAAGAAAGGCAGATTGGGTGTCTCGGCATTGCCTAGTCCTAGTTGAGGACTGGTGCTCTGTGAAAAGGAATAGTTGATGGGAATGCCATTATACACAAACGTGTTGGTCGTGACCGCCGCGTATAGATCCGACAAATATAGATAGTTAGTCATCAACGCACTTGTCTCCGGATCAATGAATGGAGCCACCCATTCGATGTGGGCCGCCCCCGCCCCAACAATGGCACCGCCGCCGAAATAGACATGATTGATGACACCCGGACTGGTGTCCTGAAGGAAGATCGCCCGCTTGACGACAGTGTTGAAACCGTTGTTGACTGAAAATGAATAGGGGATTGAATTAGTCAGATCCAAAAAGAAGGTCGTTCCATTGATCGTCTGAAAGAATGAGGAGAAGGCGCGGTTCTGCTGTAAATCAATCCCGGGATTCCAGTCTCCGTTGGTGTCAGTCCCCACCCCGTAATCCGCGCTGGAAACCCCGACGCTGGTGACGCCAAAAAACACATTTGAGACCGTAGTGGTTGCGGTGAAGCCGAGTTCACCCTCTCGCAAATCAACATTTTCACCCGTGAGCTTGATCAGCGAGTTGACTGGCGTGGTATTGAACGCGTTGCCAATCCCGAAGAAGATGTTGTTCTGCGCTGAGTTGTCCAGCAGGATGGATCCCGAATTGATGATGTTAGTCGCGGTGGCAATAAATTTGGCGTTGCCCACCAAACTCAGGCCCGGGAAGAAAAAGGAGTTGGATGCGAAGCCGGTGCAAAAGATGTTGCCACCGCTGGGACCGTTGCGCTGATTGACAAAATTGGCCGACATCTTGTTGAACGGCACATGCGGCACGGGCGGAATAAAGTAACTGGGTTCAAAATCCATCACAAACCCGGCATTCCCGAACATGGAACCAGTGTTCGTGTAATTGAGCACACTGGAAAAATCGTAGTAGTAAGAACTCGCGGTGATCAAATCTGCCGGCACGTTGACATTAAACACCCCGCGATTGACAAAATTGGTGGCATCTATCTGCGGAGGAACTATGTCGGAAAAGGTTCCCGTCCAAGGGTAGGTGGATGATTGGGCCGGAGCGAACGGTGCGACTGCCAACGCCATGATGCACAAGCTCGTAAGTAAAACACATTTCATAGCGTCTGGGTGGTTTGCAAAATTGAATCGGGATTTCATGACACTCAAGGAAGAATTGTAATGGACAAGGTGGTATCTACAAACCGTGTGCGCGCGTCCGTCATGCGAACCGTGAAGTCAAAGGTTTGTTGAATGGGCACTCCCGAAGGCGTGCCCGTAAGCTCGCCAGCGGCGGACAAGGTAAGGCCCGCCGGCAATCCAGCCGAACCGGGAGCGAGTGTCCAGCTATAAGGAGATTGACCGCCCGTCACGGAAAAGGCGTTCGTATAAATCACCCCGGAAACTGAGTTGGTGTAAACAAACGAGTAAGGCACGCCATTGGTTCCATTACCGAGACTGGTGGGTTGAACTCGGATGATGAACTGATTGACCAGGTTATCCAAGCTGGCGCCGTTCGGGTAAACTACGGGATCATTGGTGGTGCCATCAAAGGAGGCCCACACCAGACCACGCACGGCAGTGGATTGATCGGCGACAAAGGCGATCGAACTTCCCGCCAGCGCGAAATCATAAAAGTTCTCACTGATGACACCGACCTTGTTGAAGGTAAACGTGGTGGGAGATTGGATGGTTCCTGGGCCGGCCAGACCGTTCGCGGCGGCTTGATTATAGCGCGGAAATGAAGTCAACACCGTGTCCACAATCGGAAACAGTGTGCTCTGCGGTCCCTGGGCCAGATCATCGGCTGTAAACAGAAAATCAGGTTGATTCACCACGCGACGGATTTGCTGCGTATGGAGCGTGTTATTCGTCAACTCCACCATGGTGTAACTGTTAGTGGCGGGCATCCAGAACGTGCCAATCAGCGAGTCAAAATCCCGACGAACAAACCGAACCTGCTCGATTCCTTGACGAAGACCCACCGTGTCGGCCGGACAGATAACCGGCAGATAGACCAGCCAGTTGTTAGTGAAGGTGGTAATCGTGCTAAAGGTGGCCGTCTGGTTTGTGCCTCCTATGCCGAAGGTAACGGAAGAGATTAGGTTGGTCGTGGTAACTACGTTCGTATAGATGCTGCCTATGACTTTGATCGCGCACAAATTCGTCGGCAACAGGTAGAAGCTTCCCGATGGCACATTAATCGTGATGGGTTTGCTTGTATTGGTCTTCAGTGTTATTGGCGAACCGGATGGCGAGAACGGGGCAGTTCCGGGCGTGATCGTCTGGGTGCGGTAAGTGGTAGTGCTTGAATATGTGTTGGTGATGATGTTTCCAAAATCATGGATGAAATGGAAGATCGGCACCGGATTCGGAGTGGCGACCGCAATGATTGCGATCGTTCCCACCGGCGAAAACGGGATCGAAGTCACCACCAAAGAGATATTGGTGACCCAGCCCAATGTCGGCGGCAATTCAATTGTATTGTTTATAACCAAACCTGGATAAAGAGCCTGGAGCGCGGCCGCATTGTTCGTGGACGCCTGCGCCGCAAAAAGACCCAAGTCAAACATGTTGGTCAGCAGCAACGGGGTGGCGCTATTGGTCACGAACTGAACCGTGTCCGGCCCGGAGCTTTCAATATTGTAGTTATTAGTCTGGAGCAAATACCTCAAGCCTCCGACATCATCCCGAGTCAGATAATTGTAAAAACCGCCTACATGCAACCCCACGCCGCCGGCATTGTGCCCATCATAAAGAATTTTCGGTGCAGTTCCGATCCAAGCCGCTTGTGACGCCACCGCCGTCCAAGTGTCCGCCAGCGGATCCACAGCGTACGGAACCGTGTAGGCCAGCAACGGCCCGGTACAGACCTCAACAATTCCATAGGTATATAATGTTCCATTTACGTAGGCCGAGTAATCCGGCTGCTGCAATCCCGACCGCATCACGTCAAAATTCCGCATGACCACAAGATAAGAATTGCCCACCGGACAGGCTATTGGAGTCGTATTGCGATCATGCAACGTCCAAGTATAACGATCCGGTGAATCAAGCCCCAACTGATTCATCATGAGATGCATCGTCATGGACTTGAGGTCGGTCATGAACAGATTCTGCGCCTGGTAGTTGATGCGCTGGGACTGCAACGGAAACTCCGACAGGTCGCCGCTATACTGGGAAATGTTGGTCAGGCTGTTCATGACCAGATAGGCCTGATCCACCGCCGCCACGCCGTTGGAACCGAAGTACTCTAGGAAATTGGCATCAAAGGCGTAATACATCACCGGAGTGTTACGTCTAAATTCTTCACCTATATTATGAGGGCCACCATCATCCGAATACCCAACCACCCCACCGGGAATGCCATTGAAATAACTATCCCACCGATAACCAATCACATTAACTTGGTAAGCTTCAAACGGCCCCATCAGCGCGAAGCCATGCGAGACCTGGACACTCATGACCAAAGCGGCCAGCACCGCCAACTTTTTCAAATAACGCTGCATAGAAGAAAATTTCAGGCTCATGTCCATGATAAAATGGGTGGATCGTTGCTTCATGGACTAGGGTTGATTCAAGTTCACCGGTCCACTTTGCTTATTCGTGTTGATAAAGAACCCCGCACCCGTGCCACCTTCCAGCAATACCCCGTAGAATGGAATACTGGGGCTGGTCAGGCTGCCCGCAAACGACCCATCGGTCTTGAGATTAAACGTCTTTAAGTTTGCCCCGCGCGCCGGTGCGCTGCTGCCCGAAAAAATGACTGATGACTCCAAAGTCGAACCCAACCCAGCACCACTCAGATGCAACTGCCCCGCCCCGCTCACCGGCCGGACATAGGGCGCGCCGATGACCGAAACTTCATTCGTATAACCAGCTTTGTAGGAAGCGGCCGAAGCGGAAGCAGCCTTGAAGCAAATCAAGTCCCCGGTCACAGCCCCGTTTGGTGTCGGCGCAACGGACTTGATCTGAATCCAACCCATCACCAAACCATCGCTGAAAGTTGCATAGACCGGCCAGATGCCAGATTTGGAAATGGCATTCGGGCTTTTTGACGCACTGGGCTTTGTTCCGTCAGCTAGGGTCACGCTCCAAGAAACCGAGCCGGCGTCATCCACGGCTGCCGTCCCAAAGCCACTCCCCGCCGGGCCGCTTGGGACATTTGCCGCTGCCGCAAACGCCAGTGTATATTTGCCAGCCAAGGGTGTTTTTTGGGTGGTCTGATTGAAAACCTGCCGGTCAGCAAGGAGCATCGCAGTCCAATTGCCTGACTTCACTTCGCCATGAATTTGATCGCCGCCAGCCAAGTCCTCCCGGAAATTGACCACCAAGGGTGTGAACGTTCCGCGAGGGATGATTCTGGTTCCGCTATTTCCGAGATCATCAAATGATCCTGACAGCGAATAGCTGGTTCCTCCCATTGTCAGACTCGCGCTATACCCCTTGCCGGAGGTGGTTTTGGCCCGGAAATAACCTGAGCTGGCCGGTGACACCCCGGCGGCTTCATAGAATAGTCCGTTGTAATTTCCAGCCGCCAAGCCGAACGCATTTGTCGCCGGCACCCCGGAACCACCACTGGAAACTGCCCCCGGATAACCAAGGGTCGGGGGTTCGATATAGGGACCTGGAATTATTTTGCTGCTTGAAGTGTCAATTTTGGCAGGTGCTTCGCCAACATAACTCGGTGCGGCGTAGATCGCGGTCGGCGGTGGCGAAATAAAATCTCCACCTGCAAATATTTCCGCGAACAGGTCGTTACGCGACGCGCTGTACGATGGACTGGTCCAGACCGCCAGAAATCTCCCCGCACCGTCGGCGGCCAATGCTGGCTCTTGCTGCGAACCCAGTGTGGTTGAGTTCACACGCAATTCATCGCCGACGGATGTGCCGTCCAAATTCAAAAATTGGCCGTAGATTCCCGCCCCGGAACCATCTTGCCCAATGCTGGTCCAGATAACTAGGTAGTTCGTCCCGGAAGCACTGACCCGCGGAGCAAACTGATCACCATAGAGCTGCGTGTTCACGCGCCGTTCCATGCCGGCGATATAAGAAATCGAACTCGGAAAGGTGAACGGGCGGACATAAACATCCCAGCCGTTGTTCAATAATTTTGAATCTTTGCCGCTCCAACTAAATAATACACTGCCGTCCACAGCAGCCGCCACCGCCGGGTTGGCACTCGCGTTGGCACTGTCATTCACCAGGAACTCGCTCATGGTCGCCAGTCCATTTGCATCAAAGCGCCGCGCGTAAATATCCACGCTGGCCAACTGGAACTGGCTGGGCGATACCGCCACACTGTTGGTTCCCCCGAGGTTTCGTTTCTGCTCCGAAACCCAAGCCACCACGAAACCGCCATCCGCCAGAGCGGTCACTGAGGGCGTGCGCTGATTGAACGGTGTGAATTCATTGATTTGAAATTCTGCGCCCAGCTTCTGGCCGGTCGGCGAAAAGATTTGACCGTACACATCCTGCATCGTGTTGGTGTTAAAGCTGGCATAAACGATGACCGCGTTGCCGTTGTTCAACACCGTCACCGCCGGGTTTCCCTGATAAATTTTTGCTGACGCATTGACCATTTGATCCAACCCCAGCCAGGTGTTGCTGGTGGAAAGAAACCGCGCGTAGATGTGTTGGAAACCCTGCCGACCACCCTGCCACACAAAGACCGCGCCACCGTTGTTGAGCAGTGCCACCCGCGCATTTTCCTGATCCGCCTTGCTTGTTCCGTTCACACGAAACGGACCCCCCGCGCCGTTCAGCGAGCCGTTCAATGCCCGACCACTGATACCCCAGCCATCCCCATCCGTCGCATTGTCCTGCCAGACAATGTAGCCACCGCCAGCATTGATACTGACGTGCGGCATGACCTGATCTCCTGGCAATGCCCCGGCAATGGCATACTCCCCGCCCAGCGGCGCGAAGCCTGACTCGGCGGAGACGATGAACGGAATCACCACTGCGAGGCCGCAGACCAACTTACGGGCTAACAACGAAAATGACATAATGCGTTTAAAACTTTTCCGGGCTACAGGACATTATCCATGTTTTCACTGGCAACGCAACATTGGTTCAGGGATTCGCGGCAGCGGCCCGCTGCGCCGGATAATTATTCGGTGAAAACGGCAACTCTTCATCCGTATGCACCCGGTTGCCCGCCGGATCAATAATGGTCGGCGACACGAAGATCAGCAGGTTGCCTTTGCTGGATTTGTTTTGCTCGCTGCGGAACAGACGCCCCACCCACGGCAGGTCACCCAGCACGGGCAGTTGATCTTTCACCCGGGTCACGTTGTCCGTGATCAACCCGCCCAGCACGATGGTCTGGCCATCCCAGACCGCGCAACTAGTCGTCACCGAACGGATGCGGAAACGGGGCAGCGGCAACACCGCCGTAATCGGTGTGTTCGCGCCTTGCTGCGCCTGAATGACAAACTGGCCGGGATCATCATAACCGAGAAACTCCACCAAGGTCGGGATCAAAGTCATCTGGATTGTATAGCCATCCGCCGAAACGTACGGGATCACGTCAATCGTCGGGCCCAACGGAACCACACTCGTTCCGGGAGTAACGGACTGTTGCGATTGTTGAATCACCGTATTGCCGCCAGTGGCCTGGTTTCCACCGCCACTACCTTGGTTCACCCCGCTGCTGGTTACGATGTAGCGCAAATCCACCGCCTGAAATTGCGTCTGCCGTCCGCTCAACGTGGTCACCTCGCCATCCGTCAACTCGTCCACTCCGTCGCGCTGTTGGAGCGCATGTAAAACCATTTTGAATTGGGGATTGGTCAGGATGCCCGTCAACGATCCGATCGCGGGAGCGTTGATGGTATTGCGCAAACCGGAAGTCAACAGCCCATCGGAAGCCGCCGGTGCGGTTGCCGTGCCAAACAACTGGCTGCCCGGGAAAGTGCCCTCGGGATTCGCGAAGCTAGGCGCACCAGTGAAGGATGGCTGGGTGCCGCCAGAAGCCGCTGCCTGCCCGCCAATGTTGATGTTTCCAAGATACCAGTCGAAACCCAAGGCCTTGCTGTCGTTCTGGGTGACTTCGACAAATTTCACGCGGATGTTCACCTGCGGCGGCGCAATGTTGAGCACTTGAATCGCCTGTTCGATGATGTCCAAATCTTCCGAAGTCGCGCGCACCCACATGGTGCCTTCACGATCATTAAAGAAAACACTCTTGGGCGGATCAAGATTGACACCTTCAGCGCGGAAATAAGCAATCACTGCGGACTGCACTAGCGACATATTGCGAATGGACGTCACGCCCGAAATGCCATTCCCGGTTTGGCCACCCTGTCCGCCTTGGGCACCTTGTTGTCCACCAGCGCCACGATTACCGCCGCCGCCGCCGCCGGAGGTGGTACCGCCCGCCACGCTCACGCGCGGAAGTATTCCACCGCCACCGCCCTGGCCACTTTGGCCGCCACCGCCGCCGCCGCCACTACTTCTGCCACCACCACCACCACCACCGCCACCGCCGCCGCCACCGCCGCCACCGCCCGATGATTGCGTGCTGCTGGCAAAATCAAAAGCTTCCACGCCTTGCAATCCCTCTTGAAATGTATTCGGATCCACCTTGAACCGGCGGCTGGACAAAGGCGCGCTTTCATTCCCCTTCAAGGAAAATTCCACCCAGGAATCTTTGATGGAATATTTGATGGGATGATCCGCAACGGTGACAATCGCATCCAGCGCATCCGCCAGCCGGATGTCGGTCAGGGCGGGATTGATTTTCACATGCACGTCGTTGTTGAGATCAATCTGTTCCGCCTGCGGAGCCTGGGTGGCGAGCGGCAGGCCCGTGGCCGGATCCGTCGGCGGCTGCTGCGGTGGCGGCGTAAATCCACGCGCGCCCTCCAAGCCTGGGCCGCCACCAAGACCCCCCAACCCGCCGGCCACCGGCGTGGTGACCACAGAGGCCGCCGCCGAAGCGGAGGAGTTAACCAGGAAATTAATGCCCTTGTTGTTGGGATCGCGCTTTTTGGCCAGCACGCCAAGCGTGCGGATCACCTCGGAGAGCGGAACCGCCTCCTGAAATTCCAACGTGTCGAGATGGATCGAGTCGAGCTTCGCCACGATCGCCTGCCGGGCCGGGCTGGTGTTGACCAGATTTGTTCGGGCCATCGGGTTCGGCATCGGCAGCACATTGCGCTTTTTGCTATCCGGCCATGATTCTTCCACACGGACGATCTTGGTCTGCGAATCCACATTGCGCCCGGCCAAAGAGCGCTTCATCCGTTCCTGCTGCACCAAGCCTTGATAGTAACTCGCACCTTCGCTGCCGGGATCCAGTTTCATGGCCGTCTTGAGCTTGGCGTCGGCCTCGTCATGCTTGCCGTTCTGCAACAACACGCGCGCGTCTTGCACGAGAATGGCCGCTTCTTCTTTGTTTTTCTGAATCGTCGGCAACTGATCCAACACATCTTGGTTGGGCGTGAATCTTTTCTGGGCGGCGAGCTGGGCGTCATTTTGCGCCTTGAATTGTTGGGCGACATTGTCATGGCTGCTCACGCGCAGCACATCGTCCACATGGGTTTTGGCTTCCCGGTAATCGCCGCGGCTTTGCGCCTGCTTGGCCAGGGCCATGCGGGCGGCGGTCAGGCCGGCGACGGTTTGTTTTTTCTCCGCGTCCACATTGGAGCCGATGCCCTCGATCAGCGTCCACGCCTCGTCATAATCCTTGGCGGCGGCCCCCAGATCGTGCCGCTGCTCGGCCACGCGGGCGTCCACCAGTTTTTGACGCAGCGTGATGCGGTCGGCATCGCGGCGCAGGGCTTCATTGACCGCCGTGGCCGTGTCCGACTGGGCGGACGACCGCATGGCCGCCGCGAGCAGAATGCTCACACTGAGAGAAATCGTGAGTGCTTTTATCATGGTTCGTTTATTTGAATGCGCCGCCTTTGTCAAAGCGCGGCGCTATATTTGATGGTCAATTTCTTCTGGTTCGGTGCGGAGATTACAACCTCGTCTTGCGTGATGACAACAACATTGTATTGGTTGCCGCCAAAGAAGATCGTGGAATCCACCCGCTTATTGGGGAAAGTTTTGTTCTCGGGCGCGTACTTCAAGTCCACCACGTAACCGTCCACCCGGCGGAACGGCTTGTCCTTGCTGATGGAAATCTTCTCCCCGGTGTCCGTCAGTTCCAAAATCACCTCGGTGGGATTGTCCGCCGGCCCCCTGACCTCGCGCAATATCAACGGGTCCTTTTTCTCGCCGTTGGCGAGAATGATGGTCCGCTTGCCCTTGGGCCGCGCGCCGGCCTGCTGATCCACCCCGATCAAATAATGGGCGGTGGCGTCCGGCATGGACACCTGATCCAGCGAAATGGTGTAGTAAAGCGGCGAGCTTTTGGTGACCTGCAACTGCTTGGGAATGGTGTCTCCCCCGGTGATGAACGGGTGGCCGTCCTGAGCCTTCTGCCAGCGGAGCGGATTGAACAGCTTGTTGGTGCTGCTCAGATCCAGGCTCACGGTCTGCGCCGTGCGTTGGAGCAGTGTTTCCGTGGCGGTCAGAACCGGGGCGTCCAGCGGTTTCACGTCGCGATTGAAGATTTTGTTGCGACGATCCTCCTGCGCCTGCTTTTCATTCGTCACGTAGAACATCAGGAAGACCACCGTGCCCACCAAGCCCAGCAAGACCAGGCCCAGCAGGACTTTTTCGTAATTTTTCTTGAGAAATTGCATTTACTTTTTCGGCAGCAATTTTACGAGGGTCACCCCCATGGTGACCTTCAACTGTCTTTCGTCGAGCATGACCGCCGCCCCACCCCGGGCGGTGGTGGCCGGGGCGGCGGGTGCCGCGCCGGGCTGGGCCATTATTCCGTACGGATTCCGGCGATCCAGCATGGCACCTTCGGACATGGCCCCGCCCGCCAGAACATCGGCCGCCGCGCTGGAGGGCGTGCCCGGCTCTACGTTCAGCGTGGTGACAATAAATCCATGCGGCTCGTTGCCAAAGCCCGCGAGCACGGCGGCCAGCTCGCCGCTGAATCCGTAAAAGGTCACTTCGTAGGGAACCAGCACCGCGAGGTCATTGGTGGTGGCCGTGGTTTCAAGATAAACACTCTGCGGTCCTTTAAGATCGTCGTCCGAAACCCGCGTGCGGCGCAGGTTGTAAAGCGTGTTGATCTTGGCCTTGAATAAAACTTCGCAGATCGCCTTTACCTCGCCCAGCTCCGCCGCCAACGGCTCCAAGCTGCCCGCCGCGAATTTCACCAGCGGGCGCTGGGCGTCAAAGGAAAAATCACACCTGGGTGGCAGGGCCACACTGGCGGTGGCCGCACTGCGGGTCAATTCATCCACCGTCCGCCGGAGCGAAGCTGAATAATCCGCCGCACTGACGTTGGTGCCGGGCGGAATGGCCGGCACGGGAATGAAATAATTGGTGGTCGCCGCCACCATGGCGCGCATTTTAACCTGATATTCCTTGGCAATCGCGATGTTGTCCACCTTGTCGTTGCCCGGGTTGGGTTGCAGGTTTGCGATGCGCGTCAAATCCGCGTAGGACTTCTCCAGCTCTGCGGTCTTTTCGCCGTCCAGGCTCCATTCGGCGTAAAGGTAATAGCCCGCCAAACCCAGCAACGCCAGCACCACGACGCCGCTGATCACAAACAAGAGGTTTCGTTTTATCCAGGACATGTTCAGGGGAAAAGCTGAAAGTTGAAATGCGGAAAAGCTGAAATGGCGGGCATCTGAAATTTCAATTTTCCAATTTTTGGCGTTGGCGCGTTTCGCTTCATGGCTTGAGCGGATGTTTCAACACAACCGTGACATCAAAAGTAAAAGTGCCGGTGGCGGGATCCTGCACCGTGGTGCCCAGCGCCTCGGTCTTCTCCGCGTCAAAGTAATTGGTGCTCGCCCGGAGTTCGTTCTGGAGCGAGTAAATGATCGTGGCGCTGGCATCGGCAATGTTCATCGGGGCCAGCGACAGATCCACCGCCCGGCACTTGAGCGTGATGGTGTTGACTTCATTCGTCGCCAACGGGGCCGCCGCCGCCACTGGCGCCACCTCGGGAATCATGCCGCGCCGACCTTCGGCCATCAGCGCTTCACGCCCTCCTGGCATGCCCCGGCGCATCAGCGCTTCACGGGACTCGGGATTCATTTGATACGGGTTCGCGGCCGGAGCGCCGCCGCCGGCGTCCATGCCATCGGTGCGCGGCGCGGTCGTGGTAAACTGCTCAATCCAGACGCCCGCGTCGGTCTTGAGCTTCTGCTGCGTGACCTGTTCCGTCCGGATCATCACCCGGCGCAGCTCCGACAAGACATCCGGCCAGTAATAGCGGTACTCCAGCCATTGCTGGATTTGTTCCATCTCCTTGCCGGCGGCTTTCAATTCATTGTGGGCCGCGTTGAAATTTTTCTCCCGGCGCGACGCCTCGTCCAACGGCTGCTTGACCTTGGCATCCAGCTCGTCTGTCTTGACCTCCGCCAGCTTCTGGAACAGAAATCCCATCGCCGCCACCAACAGCGCCAGACTGGACAGTGTGGCGATCAGGTACGGTTTTTTCTGGTTGAAGCTTTGCGTCTTCCGCGTGCTGGCCGGAATCAGATTCAACTCAACCGGGCAATGCGCCAGATTCCGCAGTCCGAGGCCGACGACTTCGCCCAACGAATGCGCCACGCGCGCCAGCTCTTCAAGGTTCACGGACGGATCAATCTGCACGTTGCGGAACGGATTGAAATACTCCACCGGCACGTTCAACTTTTCCGCAAAGAACTGCGCCGTGTACGGCATGATCGAAGCCCCGCCGGACAAAAATAAACGCACCGGGGCCGAGCCGCCCTGCTGGCCGCGGTAGAACTGCATCGTCTGGTTGACCTGAATGTGCAGCCGCGTCATGAACTGCCGCGCAATCTTGGAAATCGCCGCCTGGTGCGCGTTTTCCGGCTCCTCATACGCGCCGCCGAGGCTCACAAAACCCTCGTCCCGCTTGATCTTTTCCGCGTTGTCGAACTTCAGCTTCGCCTCCGCCATGAAGTCCTGCGTGATGGCGTTCGCGCCCAGGTTGATGCTCCGGGAAAAAACTTTGCCCTTCTCGAAGAACAGCAGGTTGCTCGTCTTGGCCCCGATGTCGAGCAGCATGGTGCAGTCTTCCAGATCGCCGTAGTTGTAACGAAACGCGTTGCACAAGGCGGCCGGGGAAACGTCCGCCACTTCCAGCTTGAGCTTGGCCGCTTCGGTCACGCGGAACAACCCTTCGACGATCTCCGACTTGATCGCGACCAGCAACACTTCCAGTTCGCCGCCCGCCGCGTTGCCGAGAATTTGATAATCCCAGACGACTTCTTCCAACGGAAACGGCACGTTCTGCTGTGCCTCGTACTGAATTATTTGCGTCACCTTGCTGGCGTCCACCGGTGGCAGCTTGACGAACTTGGAGAACACATGGAAGCCGGGCGCGCAGACGTTGATGGCCTTGGACTGGATGCCTTTTTCAGCGATGACCTCCTGGAGCGCCTTGAGAATCGTGGCTTCGCGCGGAGCCGCTTCCTGGGAAGCGCCTTCGAGTCCGAGCGATTTGATTCCGTAGTTGATCAGACTCAGACCGCCGCCGTCATTGAGCTGAAACTCGGCCAGCTTGAGGCTGCCCGCGCCGAAATCCACCGCTAAAAATGATTTGGTGTTTAACATTTCCGTCGTTACCTGCGGCCAGACTGAGATTGCTGCAAACAGTTCAGTGATGGCGGCTGGTGCATTGGTAGTCGAAAAGACGCAAACCGGTCAAACATAAAAAGCATATTTCGCTCGCGACCAGGAAATTCCTCAACACAAATCCCGCCGCCAAATTATTTAATCGCGATGAAAAAATCCGTTATGCCCCAACCCAGCCCCATTAATATCCACCGCCACCTTCGCCCAGCCGAACTCCTAGTTGAAAAACCCCGCCGCTTTGTCCAACCTCTGCCCATGAAGTTCCGAAACATTTACCTCCCGTTGCTCGCCGTTCTGGCTGCCCTCATCGTTTGGAAGTTTCATCAGCCGCCGGAAACCCCCGCCCCGCCGCCGGTTTCCAACGAACCCACCCAGGCCCAGCCCAAATTGCCGACGCTCAAACTCTGGCTCGGCTCCGAGGAGCTCGCCGCCGAAATGGCGCTCACCCAGCAGCAGGAACAGACCGGCATGATGTTTCGCACGAACATCCTGGACACCGACGCGATGATTTTTGTCCTCCCCTTCCCGCAGCGCGCCTCGTTCTGGATGAAGCATTGTCCCGAATCCATTTCCGCCGCCTACATTGATCCCGACGGCGTCATCCTCGAAATTCATCATCTGGAAAAAAACGACACCAACGCCGTTGCCGCCAGCACTGACAACATTCAATACGTCCTCGAAACGAGCGACGACTGGTTTGCCCGGCACCACGTCGGCACCGGCACCGTCATCCGCACCGAACACGGCACCCTCGGGGAGACCTTCACGCGCGGACACTGACTGGTGGCCATGAAAATCGCCCTCGCCCAATTGAATCCCACCGTCGGCGACCTCGCCGGCAACGCCGCAAAAATCCTCGCCGCCTATCAGCGCGGCGTGGCGGCGGAAGTCGCGCTCGTCGTCTGTCCGGAACTTAGCCTCACCGGCTACCCGCCCCGCGATCTGCTCCTCAAAAAATTATTCGTCGCCCAAAATCTGGAAGCCCTCGGCCGCCTCGCCGCCGCCACCGGCCCGGCCGGGCTGCTCGTCGGCTACGTTGGCGAAAACTCCGACCGGCCAGGCCGGCCGGCGACCAATTCCGTCGCCCTGCTCCAGGATGGGAAAATTGTCGCGACGCGTTCCAAAACGCTGCTGCCGACCTATGACGTGTTCGACGAGGACCGTTATTTCCAACCCGCCACGGAAAATCTCCCGGTCGAATTCAACGGCCAAAAAATCGCGCTGACCATCTGCGAGGACATCTGGAACGACGACGATTTCTGGCCCGACCGCCGTTATCAGCGCAACCCGCCCGTCAAACTCGCCGCCGCCGGCGCGGAAATTATTTTCAACCTCTCCGCCTCGCCCTGGCACGTCGGCAAAAACCAGACGCGCCGCGAAATGCTCCGCAGCCTCGCGCTGAAAACGAAACGTCCGGTGGTCTTCTGCAACCAGGCCGGCGGCAATGACGAGCTGGTCTTCGACGGCGACAGCCTGGTGTTCAACGCAGACGGCGAAATGATTGCCCAGGGCAAGTTGTTTGAGGAAGATTTCATCGCGGTGGAATTGGAGCGCCGATCTCCGAATCGGCTCGGACCAGCCGCGACGCTCCAGGGTCGAGCCGATTCGGAGATCAGCGCTCCGGTTCTTCCGTGCGCAGAAGAACTCATCTACCGCGCCCTTGTGCTCGGCCTGCGCGATTACCTCCACAAGTGCGGCTTCCAATCCGCCGTGCTCGGTCTCAGCGGCGGCATTGACTCGGCCATCACCGCCGTGCTCGCCGCCGCTGCGCTGGGCAAGGAAAACGTCCGCGGCATTTCCCTGCCCTCGCAGTTCTCCTCGCAGCATAGCCTGGACGACGCGCGCGTTCTGGCAGAGCGGCTCGGCATTCATTACGACGTGGTGCCGATCCAGCCCGCTTTCGCCACGGTCAAACAAACGCTCCAGCCTTTGTTCGCCGGCCGCGCCGAAGACACCACCGAAGAAAATATCCAGGCCCGTTTGCGCGCCGTGATGCTCATGGCCCTGTCGAACAAATTCGGCTCGCTGCTCCTGACCACAGGAAATAAAAGCGAGCTCGCCGTGGGCTACTGCACGTTGTACGGCGACATGTGCGGCGGCCTGGCCGTGATCAGCGACGTGCCCAAGACGACGATTTATCGCCTCGCGAAATGGATCAACCGCAACCACGAAATCATTCCCACTTCGTCCATCACCAAACCGCCATCCGCCGAACTGCGCCCGAACCAGACCGACCAGGATTCGCTGCCGCCGTACGAAATTCTGGATGCGATTCTCGATCTCCACGTCGTGCAGGGAAAATCCGCCGCCGAAATTCTCGCCGCCGGTTTTGCCGAAGTGACCGTGCGCCGCATCCTCCGGCTGATTGATGCGAACGAATACAAACGCCGCCAGTCCGCGCCAGGCTTGAAAGTGACGACCAAGGCCTTCGGCGCCGGGCGGCGGATTCCCATCGCCCAAAAATTCCGCGAGTGATCCCGGCCGCGCGGGTGTGTTGTCGGACGAATGCCGCCTGAATCGAATTGCGCAACCGCGCGTTTTTTGGCACAAGCAACGGCGCATTCATGAAACCGTTAGAATTATTTTTGTTCGTCGTGCTCACCGCTGCCATCGGAGCGGGCTGTGATAAATCCGCCGCGCCGGCGTCCCGCCCCGCCGTGCCGTATGCGTTGAGCAGCCAGATCGTGGCCCACTTTCACTGGCGCGGTAAAAACCATCTGGCCACGAACACCGAGGCCGCCACCCTGTTGAGCGTTTGGAACACCCCGGAAAGCGCCGCCGTTGAGGCCCGGTTCCTCGACCAGCTTTCCACCGCGCCTTGGCGGCTGTGGCCGCAGGTGGCCACCACCAATTCCACCAGCGACGCGCCCGGGTTACGCAGCCTGCTCGCCGACTGCGTGCAATATGAAAATTATCTCGAAGTCCGCGCCGCCACGAACCAGCCGGGCGAACTCGCCTTCGCCATCCAACTGCCCGCCGACCGCGCCCTCGTGTGGCAAACCAATCTCGCCGCAGTGTTGGAATCATTGACCGGCCTGCCGCCCGAGCGCGCGGAAAAAGGCTGGGTGCTGAAGAAACACAAACTCCCCGACCGGATTGAACTCATCCGCGTCGGCGAATGGATTGTCGTGGGCGTCGGCCAAGATCAAAATGCTTTGTTCGCCGATTTCGTGGCGCGCATCCTCCGTGATCACACGCCCATCGCCCAGGCTTCGATGGAGTATCTGCTTGATGCCGATCTGGATTGGCGCCGCGTGAACGAGGCCTTCCAGTTGGGAGGCTCTGTGCCGAACGAGTTGCCGAAGTTTTCCGGGCAGTTCACCGGCGACGGCCAAAGCATTCAACTGCACGGCACGCTGGATTTCCCCCAACCGCTCAACCTGGCCATGGAACCGTGGACTATTCCCACCAACCTGATCCGTGGACGCCTCGGCAGTTTCACCGCCCTGCGCGGATTTGCCCCGTGGCTCGGCGGGCAGAAAATTTGGAATAACCTGCACCTCGGCCCGGCTCCGAACCAGTTTTTTGTCTGGTCGGGCATCGGCGCACCCATGCAAACCCTCTTCGCCACGCCCGTTCCCGCCGCGAGCAACCGTCTCGCCGAAATCACCGAAACGCTCATGCAGCAAACCGATCCGTGGCTCGTGGCCCAACAAGCCGGACATCTGGAATGCGCCACGGAATTCGCCGGCGTGAGCTGGCTGGGCATGCCCTTTCTCGGCCCGTATCTCCGGGCCACGGACAACTTTCTACACGGCGGATTTTTCCCCGCGCCGGTTGGCAAAAATGGTCTGCCCCCCGATCTGCTGCTGGCGTTGAGCCGGACCAACACCGTGTATTACGACTGGGAAATCACCTCGCCACGGATTGAGTCGTGGTTTTACATCGGCCAGACGCTGCGCCTCGTTCTGCACAGGCCCCAGCTTCCGGCGGAGTCCGCCGCCGCCGCGTGGCTGCAAGCCCAGACCAACACACTGGGCAACTGCGTCTCCACCCTTTTCCAGACCGGCCCAGCCCAACTGACCTTCGTGCGTCGTTCCAGCCTGGGCTTCACCGCCTTTGAACTGCACCTGCTCGCGGACTGGCTGGAGTCGCCGCAATTTCCACTGGAGTTGAACACGTTGGCGGATCAGCCGGAATTGCAGCGCGGCCGCAAACGTCCCGCGCGGGCCGTGCCGCCGCCGCCACAGTAAGATAATTTCGGTTGGAAATCGGGGGAACCCTCGCAGCCGATATTTTTGCAGCGCGTTGCAGTTGGCGCGATCCGCCTACCGGCCAAACATCCCCGGCAAACCGCCGCCCATCTTGCCCATCAGCTTGGACATCTTGCCCATCTTTTTCATCATCTGCTGCATCTGCGTGAACTTGTTCAGCATGGTGTTAATCTCCGTCACCGTCACGCCGCTGCCTTTGGCAATGCGGATGCGGCGCTTGGCGTTGAGGATTTGCGGAGTGCGCCGTTCCTGCGGGGTCATGCCGCAGATCATCGCTTCCATGTGTTTGAATTCCTTTTCGGATTTCGAAATGTCGTGGCCCTTCATCGCTTCCGCGCCGCCGGGCAGCATCTTCATGATGTTTTCCAGCGGGCCAAGTTTTTTCATCTGCCGCAACTGCTCCAGAAAATCTTCCAGCGTGAACTCGCCTTTGCGCATCTTCTCCTCCATGCGCTTCATGTCGTCCTCGTTCACCGCCTCGGCGGCCTTCTCAACAAGGCTCACGACGTCGCCCATGCCCAGAATCCGCGACGCCATCCGCTCGGGATGAAACGGCTCGAAGTCCTCCAGCTTCTCGCCGATGCCCATGAACTTGATCGGCTTTCCCGTCACCGTCTTCATGCTCAAGGCCGCGCCGCCGCGCGCATCACCGTCAAGCTTGGTGAGAATAGAACCGGTGATGTTCAGCGCCTGATCAAAATGCGTGGCGACGTTCACGGCTTCCTGGCCGGTGGCGGCGTCGAGCACGAGCAGAATTTCCTGCGGCTTCACGAGGTCGCGCAGGCGGACAAGTTCCTGCACGAGCGGCTCGTCAATCTGCAAACGGCCGGCGGTGTCAAAGATGATCGTGTTGCGATTGTTCGCCTTCGCGAAGTCCAGCGCTTCGCGCGCGATTTTCAAAACATCCGTCTCACCGCGCTTCACGAAGACGGGAATCTCCAACTGTTTGCCAAGCGTCTCCAGTTGATCCATCGCCGCCGGGCGGTAAACGTCCGCCGCCACGAGCAACGGCGCGCGACCTTGCTTGTGCAGGAGTCGCGCGAGTTTGCCGCTCGAAGTGGTTTTGCCCGCGCCGTGCAGACCGACCATCATGATACAGTTCGGATTGGCTGAGAGATCGAGCGCGGCGTTCTGCGAGCCGAGCAGTTCGGTGAGTTCGTCCGAAATGATCTTGATGATCTGCTGACCGGGCTGAACGGTCGTGATGACTTCCGCGCCGAGCGATTTCGTTTTGACGCGCTCGATGAAATCGCGGGCCACCTTGAAATTCACGTCGGCATCGAGCAGCGCCATGCGGACTTCGCGCAAGGCGTCGGAGACGTTGCTCTCGGAAATTTTCCCGAGGCCGCGCAGATTTTTGAAGGCATTCTGGAGCTTGCCGCTTAATGAATCGAACATCGCGCCAGCGTAAAGCGGATGGGGCAGAGTTCAAGATTCAAAGTTTGGCCACAAGCCCTGCTCACCAATCCGTCGGCACATAGTCCTTCAGAAATTTCCCCCAGACATGATCGCCGGAATTAATGCCCGCGATGATCGGGTCCACAATCCGCGCCGCGCCGTCCACGATGTCCAGCGGCGGATGAAACCGGTGCTCCGCCACCTTGCGCGTCGCGATGTGCGCCGGGTCTTCATCCGTCACCCAGCCCGTGTCCACCGCGTTCATGTGGATGCCGTCCGCGTGGTAATCCGCCGCCGCCGTGCGCGTCATCATGTTGAGCGCGGCTTTGGCCATGTTCGTGTGCGGATGTCGCGTCGTCTTGAATTTGCGATAGAATTGTCCCTCGACTGCCGAGACATTCACGATGTGCTTGTCGCGTTCCGGCGAGCGGAGCATCAGCGGTTTGAGCCGCGCGTTCAGGATGAACGGCGCGATGGCGTTGACCAAATGCACTTCGAGCAGTTCCACGGACGGCACCTCCGCCATCATCAGCCGCCACGAATTGCGTTCGCGCAAATCCACCTGCTGCAAATCCTGGTCGAGCCGGCCCTCGGGAAACAAATCCTTCTGCGCGGCGAGCTCCTCCGGCAGCAATGGCACTTGGGACAACGCCGCCGCGTGCGTCAGCCCCGCGACTTGCGAAAGGGACGGAACGCCGCTCTCCCGATCGGCTTGGTGCGATTCTTTTATCGAGCCGATCGGGAGATCGGCGCTCCGACTGGCATCACCTTCCGGCAACAGGCTGTAACCACGCAAACCTTCGTAAGCACCGAGCAACTTCGCCGCATCCGCAGGCAGATCGTGCAACGCCCCGTTCTCCAAGTCCATCATGTGCGCGTAAAAATCCGGCGGACGGCGCACGGTCTGGCAGGCGTTGTTGATGATGAAATCCAGCCGCGAATATTTCTTCGTCATGTGCCGGCAAAAAGCCTCCACGCTCGGCGTGTGGCGCAGATCGAGTCCGAAAATTTCCAGGCGATGACCCCATTCGGCAAAGTCCGGCTCCTGCGCGTAACGCATGGCGGAGTCGCGCGGGAAGCGCGTGGTGACGATGAGCTGCGCCCCAGCGCGGAGCAGCTTGATGCCGGCCTGGTAACCAATCTTCACGCGCCCGCCGGTGAGCAGCGCGACGCGCCCTTTCAAGTCCGCCAGCTCGGTGCGTTTGCGGAAATTCAACTCGGCGCACGGCGGACAAAGCTGGTCGTAGAAATGGTGGATCGTCGAATAATCCTTCTTACAGATGTAACAATTTTGCGGCTCGACGACTTCGCGGAACTCCGCGTCATCTTTGATTTCCTGCGGTTCAATCTCCGGCGGTGGCGGCAGGTTTGGCGTGGTGAAGACGGGCTTGCGGCGCAAGGCGCGGATGCCGGTTTCGGACAGGACGCTTTGGTCACGATTCAATTTCGCAGCCTTGCGTTCGCGCGAACTGGCCTTCACCAATCGCCGACGCTGGCTCACATCCGGGCAGTAAATATCACCGGCAGCCTTGAGCAGCCGGGTGCGGTCCTCGACCGACATCGCGGCGAGCAGCGCGCGATTGCCGGCGACCTGCTCCAGCAATTCAGCGGCGGCCATGAGGCGCGCGGACAGTGGGTCATCTTTCATTCGGCGACAATCTTCCATGATTGCGGTGCATTACTCCAGCGCAGTTTGCGGAGCAGAGAACTGATCTTAACCACGAAACACACGAACGACACGAAAGGTAATGAAAATCCGCGATCAAGGCGCGTGGCTGTATGACGCGCGACGACATTTTTCGGTCTTCCAGTTCCCGGCTTTTTTTCGTGTGTTTTGTGTATTTCGTGGTTAATCCTGTTTCCATGTTCAAACCAGCCGAGCTATTTGACCTTTCACAGACGGAACACGCCGCGATTTTTGACGGCTGCGAATTTGCCTGGGAGGCTTTGCCGAAAATTTCCGCCTACCTAGCCGCCAACCTGAAGCCCGGCCTGCACAACCGCTGCGAAGGCCGCGCGTTCATCGGCAAGGACGTTTTCATCGGCGAAGGCACGGTGCTCGAAGACGGCGTAATGATCAAAGGTCCGGCCATCATCGGGCGCAACTGCGAGATCCGTCATAACGCCTACCTGCGCGAAGGCGTCATCATCGGCGACGGCTGCGTGATTGGGAATTCCTGCGAGCTCAAGAACGCGCTGCTCTTCAACGGCTGTCAGGTGCCGCACTTCAATTACGTCGGCGATTCCATTCTTGGCCAC
>JANYDP010000094.1 GCA_025363535.1 Verrucomicrobiota bacterium
GGTTCGGGCAAATCGTCCAGCGTTCTGATGACGGTGGCCAAACTTGGAACACGCCCGGCAGCAGCCCGGAAGATTTGAAAGGTGAAGGCGGATTTCCGAAAGGCGAAAGCAATAAATTTGTTTACGAAGGCGAACCGGGCAAACACCTTTGGTATGACGGCACGCAACATCCGTGGGAGTTCAAACGCATCTGGCACATCGAGCCATCGCTCACCGATCCCGACACGGCCTACGCGGGCGCGGAAGATGCGGCGATCTTCAAAACCACCGATGGCGGCAAAACGTGGAAAGAACTTTCCGGGTTGCGTCAGGCCAAAAGCCAGCTTTGGCAACCGGGCGCCGGTGGCATGGGCGTTCACACGATTCTGCTCGACCCAAGAAATGACCGGCGGATTTACGTCGCGATTTCCGCTGGCGGCTGTTTCCGCACGGATGACGGCGGCAAAACGTGGAGGCCCATCACGAAAGGTTTGAAGTCGCCCTACGAATTGCCCGACCCCGACGCGGAAGTTGGCCACTGCATTCATCGCATTGCGCTGCATCCATCCAAGCCGGACGTGCTGTTCATGCAGAAGCATTGGGACGTTTTGCGCAGCGACAACGCGGGCGAATTGTGGAACGAAGTCAGCGGCAACCTGCCGAGCGATTTTGGTTTTCCGATTGATGTTCATGCCCACGAGCCGGAGACGATTTACGTCGTGCCCATCAAGAGCGACTCGGAACATTTTCCGCCGGACGGCAAGCTGCGCGTGTATCGCAGCAAGACCGGCGGCAATGAATGGGAGGCGCTCACCACGGGTTTGCCGCAACAGGATTGCTACGTGAACGTGCTGCGCGACGCGATGGCCGTGGATTCGCTGGACGACTGTGGAATTTATTTCGGCACGACGGGCGGACAAGTCTATTGCTCGGCGGACAGCGGCAATTCATGGAATGCGATTGTCCGCGACCTGCCGGCGGTCTTGTCGGTGGAAGTGCAGACCCTGCCATGATCCGCGTGGTACTGCCATTTCATCTGCGGAATCTAGCGCGGGTCGAGGGCGAAGTGCTGCTTGAGGTGGCGGCTCCCGTGACGGTGCGTGCCGTGCTGGATGCGATTGAAACGAAGTACCCGGCGCTACAGGGAACGATCCGCGACCATGGCACGCTGAAGCGTCGGCCATTTGTCAGATTTTTCGCCTGCAAGGAAGACATGTCGCTGGAGCCGCCCGAAACCTTACTGCCCGACGAGGTCGTGCGCGGCGACGAGCCGTTCCTGATTGTCGGCGCGATGGCGGGTGGCTGACTTGGTCCCCAATTTTCAACCTCAAATCAAAATGTATTATGACAAAAAAATTCTGATCGGCCTGGCCATTGTAGTCGGCGTGTTCGTAATGATCGTGGCGACGCGACCGGCGGACTTCCGGGTCACCCGGACAACCCTCATCGCCGCACCGGCAGAAGTGGTGTTCGTGCAGGTGAACGAACTCAAGAAATGGGAGGCGTGGAATCCGTGGGGAAAAATTGATCCCGCCATGAAGCTTACCTACGAAGGTCCGGCCTCGGGCGTGGGGGCTGCCTATGCATGGGTCGGGAACAGCGACGTCGGTGAAGGTCGGATGGCGATCACCGAGAGCCAGCCGAACGAGCGGGTGCAATTCAAACTGGAATTCTTCAAACCGATGACGGGCACGAGCACTGCTGAGTTCACCTTCAAACCGGAGGGCAATCAGACGCGGGTTACTTGGACCATGAGCGGAAAAAACAATTTCATCGCGAAAGCGTTCTGCCTGTTTGTGAGCATGGACAATATGATTGGCAGTCAGTTCGAGCAGGGACTGGCCAGCTTGAAAACGTTGGCGGAAGCCGCCGTCAGCAAGTGAGGCGGCCAGTCACCGGCAATCTCGATGAGGCGCTGGAGACGGTTTCCGAATATTACAATCAAGTCATCCCGCGCCGCATCAAAGCCATCTTCTCCATTCTTGAACCGTTGCTGATGTTGTTCCTCATCGCCATCGTGGGAACCGTGGCGCTCGCGATCTATCTGCCCATCATCTCGCTCATGGGCAATATCCATTGATCTCCCGGAGCACCTGGCGATTTTCTTGGCGGTTGAACTTCAATCCGCTAATTTCCTGCCGTCATGCGCAACCGAATCAATTGGATTATTCCCGTCATCACGATCGCAACCCTGGCGATCCTTCAGCCGGCCTGCTCGAAAAAAAAGGACGATCAAACTGGCGGTGATGCGTTCACGCAATTGATGACGCGCGGCAACGGTTTTTTTGAAAAGGGCGAAGTCACAAACGCCATTGCCGCCTACCTCGAAGCGACGACGCGTGCGCCGGAAAGTCTCGATGCCCGGTTAAATCTGGCCAACGCCTACTTGCTCGCGGGCGATTCTGCGAACGCCATCGAGCAATCGCAGCAGGCGCTGAACCTCGATCACAACAGCGCGGCGGCGTATTATGTGATGGGCTGCGCGCAGTTGCGGTTGGACCAGGCCGAAACGGCCACGAAAAATTTCCAGCAATCGCAGCATCTCGATCCCGCCGTCACCGCGCTGAATTTTCAGCTCGGACTCGCGCAGGAAAAACTTGGCCACCTCGAGGAGGCCATCACACAGTTTGAATCTGTCGCCAAATTCGAGCCGCAGCACCCGTCCGTTCACTACCGCTTGAGCCGGCTTTACGAACGCGCGGGCCGGAGCGCGGACGCTGCGCAGGAAATGCAGAAGCACCAGGGAGTCTCGGCGAAAAACGCCGGCGTCACGGCCACGGCGGCCACGTTTGAAAAATGCAAATACACTTTGCCGCGCATCGCCTTTGCCTAGGAGCAGCCGGATGCGAATGGCGTTCCAGTGAAATTCGTGGACGCAACCGCGACCGTTTTCGCGCCAGCGGCAAATCTTCACGCGCCGATGGCCGTGGTGGATTTCAGCCACGACGGACGCAACAGCCTTTTTGTCAGCGTGGGCGAAAATAATTTTTGCCTGCTCAACAACGTCGGCGGACGCTTCGAGCCGCTGGGCGAATTGCTGCCTGGAAAATCCGGCGCGAATTATCTTCGCGTGCTCGTCGGTGATTTGAGCAACGGGCGCACTGAAAACATCGTCGTGCTGGGCGAAACGGCGTCGCACGTTTTCAAAATCGCCACCAACGGCAGCGTGCGCGAAGTCACGGCGATGACGGGGCTGAAGTCGTTGCAAGGTCGCGACGGCCTGCTCGCTGATTTGGATTTCACCGGCAAACTCGATTTGCTTACGGTGCTGCCAAACGGCGGCGGCTTGCGGCTCTATCGCAATCTCGGCAATTCATTTTTCCAAGATGCGACGGTGGATTCCGGTCTGCCCGCTGTGCTCGCCGGCGCCGAGCAGCTCGCGGTGGAAGATTGGAACAATGAGGACGTGCCGGGAGTTTTTGTTGCGCAGGCGGGCCGGCCGCCGAGCTTTTTTTTGAAACAACGCGCGGGAAACTTTTCGCCCAACGGCGTGACCAACAACTGGCCGGCGGGAAATGTTCTCGCCACCGGCGACCTCGACAACGACCTCCGTGTTGACCTCGTTGTGGCGGGAGAAAAAAATCTGGACATTGTTTTCGCCGGCAACAAACCGAGGTTGAGTTTGCCGTTGAACGGATTGCAGGCGAAAGGACTTCTGCTGGTGGACTACGACAACGACGGCTGGCTGGATTTGATTGCCTACGGCAACGGCCTGCGCGTCTGGCGCAATCAAGGCTCCGTTGGATTCTCGGAGGTCACCGCAGTGCTGGGCTTGGATAAAATTGCGTCGGTTGATTCAATCGTGGCTGCGGATTTCGATCAAGACGGCGACACGGATTTTGTTTTCAGCACGCCGGGCGGTTTGCAGTTCTGGCGCAACGACGGCGGCAGCGCGAACCGACAATTAAAACTTCGGCTGGTCGGCAACCGCTCAAACGCCAGCGCGCTCGGCTGCCGCGTCGAGGCGGCGGCAGGCAACTGGCGGACGATCCGCACCTTGAAAAATGTTCCGCTGGAGATCGGCGTCGGTAAACACGACAAGCTTGATGCGCTCAAAGTCCGCTGGTTCGACCTCGCCAGTTCGCTTGTGGATCTGCCCGTGCCGACGAGCATGTTGATATTGGACGAACTGACCTTGCCGTCAGGTTCGTGTCCCTATCTTTACGTTTGGGACGGACACGAATTCAAATTCGTCACGGACATGCTCGGCGCGGCGCCCCTCGGTTTGCCCGTGAGCAAGTCGCATTACATCGAAGCCGACCCGGAAGAATTTCTCGCGCTCGGCGGCGAGGAAAAGTTTCCGCCGCGCGATGGCAGCTTTGAAATCCGCCTCACCGAAGAATTGCGCGAAGTGCTGTATCTCGACGAGGCCTCGCTTGTTGCGGTGGATCATCCGGTCGGCACGCTGGTTTTGCCGACGAGCAAATTGCATCCGGGCAAACCATTTCCGCCGCACGAACTTTGGACGCTGCGGCCTTTCGCCGCGTTGAAAAACGCGATTCGCAGCGACGGTTTGGACGTGACCGCCGCACTCGCCAAGGCCGATCAACAAATGGTTTCGCCGGTGAAATTACGCGAAGCCCAACTGCGCGGGCTGGCCGAGCCGTTTTCCGTGACGCTAGATTTTGGCGCTCTGCCGACGAATCGTCCGCTGGTGCTTGCGCTGAATGGCTGGCTGCGTTTTGGCGGAGGCATGGCAAACATCGGCGCATCGCTGGATTCAAACTTGCCATTTCCATTTCCAACTTTGGAAGCGCAATTACCCGATGGTTCGTGGAAAAAAGTGGATGTGGACGTTGGCGCACCGTGCGGCAAAACCAAAACCATGCTCGTTGATTTGGAAAACAAACTGCCAGCAGACGGGCGGCAACTACGGGTGACAACCGCGTTTGAAATTCATTGGGACTCCGCTGCGCTTTGCGAAAAGGTTTCCGCCGAGGCGAACAAACAAATTCAACTCGCCGCCGCGCACACCGACTTGCATTGGCGCGGCTTCAGCGAGTTCAAAGATTTGCCAAGCTATTTGCCGCTCACGCCGGATTACGCGAAAGTTCACGTTGGCCCGCCGTGGCGGCGCACGCCGTCCGGCTGGTGCACGCGTTACGGCGAGGTGAACGAGTTGGTTGGCAAGAGCGACGATGCGCTCGCGCTGCTCAACGGCGGCGACGAGCTGGCGTTGTCATTTCCCGCCGACAAATTGCCGCCGAAGCCCGTCGGTTTTGTGCGCGACTTTTTTCTGCACGTCGTCGGCTGGGACAAGGACGCGGATTTCCACGTCGGCCAGGGCTGGCGTGTGGAGCCGCTGCCGTTTCGCGGCATCAATGACCAAGCTTACGATTCGTTGCCGGACGCAACAAGCACGAACACGGCGTGGATTCAAAAATACAACACGCGCTGGGTCGGGCCGATGACTTTGAGCCGACAGCAACTGTGAGTTGTGTCACAAACTGGATAGGGTGGCACCACCCGGAAGATGCCGGCCGTCCCACAGGCGGGCCGCATAGCGCTAAGAGACATTTCAGACTTGCGGTATGGCGGGCGATGCGAGTTTCATTGGTGCTTGAAGAGCCGGAGTTCAACAGGCGACATCGGCCCAGCCATGTGGGCATCGCTTGAACCGGTCGTTTGACGAATTGGGAAACTAAAAAATACAAATATGATCACTATCGGCAATGGGCAGGTTTACGTAAACAACGTGCGTGTAACCTTCACGCTCTACAAAGCTGGATCAGCGGAGAAGCACGCCACTTCCGATGACACCACACTCAAGACGGAACTGATCAAGGCGCTGAACCTGCCGGATGCGCAAAAAGAAGCTCAAGGCAATGGGGAGTACCGGGTCAAGATCAACGGCGGCAAGGGGTATCTGGTGTATCGCACCCCGGTCGGCGGTGTTCCTAACAGCGCCGTGATTTTCCACTATCACTGGAACTACCATCTTGATCTGCCGCTCTCGGCGACATGAGCCGATCCGGCTGCACGACTGTGGTGTGCGCGCCTACCTTCGGCGCGTTAACAGACCGGCGGCAGGATTTTTGGATGGTGGAGGAAGGCTCAAACACTGGCTCCCCTTAGCCGACCAGCAAGCCCATCTGGGCCAGTTTCTTCAAATTGTTCTCGAGGTCGGCTTTGACTTTTAGCCGCGCGGCGGCTTCATCGTTGTCCTGCACGACCAGCGCTTTTTTTGATTTCAACAACTGCCAGATTTTCTCCAGCAACTCGCCGTGGTCGAGCGTGCCATCCAGTGAGGTCAGCAGGCAACGGCCGATTTCATCCTCGATTTTCACCGCGACGTGAAATTGGGATGTGACAAAATCCCCGTGCTGAACTTGCCGACGCGTCAGCGGGCTGACCACGGGACGGGCGCTAACGGCGTGGGCGATCTTCGGTGCGACCGTGCGGAATTCCACGACGCCCGCGCTGTAAAGTTCCAGGAGAAAGGCGGAAAACTTTTCCGGCGTCTGGTCTTCGTTGCTCACAGAAATGCCCGCAGCGGCGAGGTGGGCGACGGCGCGTTGCCGCAGTTCGTCGAAGGGCAGGGGCAGGGGCTCCCGCGCGCTGAGTAGGCTGAGGGCAGCTTTGCCGAGCGGAAAATCGGTGGCGCAGCGCGCGCCCTTGGCGGTCAGGTAGGCGACCGTGACACCGGGCTGCAAATTGTTTTCACCGCCGGAACATTTGGCGGAGGAAGCGATGAAAAAGCCGGCGATCTTTTGCGGAGTCGGCTCGCTGCCCGCCGGGGCGTCCGCCAGGCAGAGCAGTGTCTGGCGAAAGCGCCGGCACTTGAGAAAATCCAGATATTGCTCGCGCAGGAGGCGGTTTTGGCCGAGCTGTTTCAAGGTTTCGCGGGTGGCGTCGTTGAAGCCGTAATCAAACATTTCAAAGAAGTCAGCCTCGCCGAGATATTTCAGTCCGTGGGGTTCAGCCTGCTGGATGAATTGGGTGAAGTAGTAAGGGTCGCTGATTTCCGCGAGTTCATCGTGGAACAGGTGTCCCTTTTCGTGGCCGAGGATGTGCGTCAATTCCGCCTTGATCCATTGTCGGTATTCGTCCTTGGAGTCCTGCGCGTTCGCGAGAAATTTGATGAAGGCCTCCGTCTGCCGCACCCGTTCCTCTGGCGCCGCCAGTCCGCGCACATGGAAGAGCATCATCTCGCGCAGCATGGTGCGCAGATGCGAGCCGGGCAGGGCGTTGTAGCTGATGAAGGCGATGCCATGCGGGGCGAGATGCTTGCGGCACAGCGACAGCACCTGCTCGCGAACCGGTGCCGGCACCCAGGAGAAAAGTCCGTGGGCGAGGAGGTAATCAAATTTCCCCTGACTCGCGTCGAACTCGGTGACGCTGCCGTGCAGCAACGTCACATTTTGCAGGCCGAGTTCGCGGATGGCTTGCTGGCCCTGGGCAACGGGCTGGGTGGCTAGGTCAATGCCGACAAATTCGCTCTCCGGCAGTCCGCACGCCATGGGGATGAGGTTGCTTCCGTTGCCGCAGCCGAGTTCCAGCACGCGGCAGCGGCTGACCGGCGCGGGTTCAAGGCCGAAGAGCAACCCGATCACGGCCAGCCGGTCGGGGTGCGTTTGCGGATGCGTGTAACTTGGATAGGCGATCACGTCGTAGCTGGTGGGTTGGTCGTGCATCATGTCTTAAATAATTTTGGGTTGCCGGTGCTTTGCCCGCTCGATTGATATTCTGGTGGCCGATGATTTTGCACAATCGGGGTTTTGGCAAGTTTGCTTAACCAAAATCGCCGGGCTGACGCATCCTGAAAAATCGCCGCCGAGAGGTGGGTTTTACCCCCTCCCCTCGATCGGATGGAGGAGAGGGGAGAGGCGGTGCTCGCAAACAATTCAGTGGGCGTGGCTCGGCTGCACGAGCTTCAAGGCATGGCTCACTGCATGGTGCGGATGTGATAGTAGCGCTCGGGCGCGCTGGCCGCCGGATCGGTCATGGTCTTCAGCGCGCCGTCGCCGGAAATCTGGTTCACAAAATTCCAGTCCGGGTCGGTCAGGAAATTTTTGTAGAACAGGATGCACGGTTTGCCGCGCAACGTCGGGATCATCACGGTGAAGGTGCTGCCATTTCGGCTGGCTCCCGTCACTGAGGGTGCCGCCGGGAACTGGCCTTGGAGCGCCAGGTTGTGATAGTTGCCCGCAGCGGTGGCAATGGCTCCGCTCAAGTTTGGGGCCACGGTGCTTTGGCCGTAGAGATTGTCGCCCCACGCCGTCAAGGTGCCGTCCGCCCGCAGGCCGAGGTTGTGCGCGTACCCGGCGGCGACGGTGATCAAGTTGGTGGCGTCGGCAGGAATGTTAATTTGCCCGAGCGAGTTGTCGCCCCAACCGGTCACGCTGCCATCGGCCTTCACCGCGACGCTGTGAAAACCACCGGCGGCGATGGCCACGACCTGGTTCAAATCAAACGGCACGTCCACCTGTCCGGCATAAGTGCCGAATGGGCCAAGGTTGCCGCCCCACGCCAGCACGGTGCCATCGGCCCGGAGCGCGAGACTGTGCTGCGCGCCCGCCGCGATGGCGATGATGTTCGTGGCTTCTGCGGGAACATCACTCTGCCCCCAGGAGTCATCACCCCAAGCCACGACCTGGCCGTCACCGCGCAATGCGAGGCTGTGCGTGTCCCCGCCGTCGAGCGCGACAATGTTGGTGGCGCTGGCGGGCACGGAAATTTGTCCGGCATCATTTGCGCCCCATGCCGCGACGGTGCCATCCGCCCGCACGGCGAGGCTGTGATAACCGCCGGCCCCGATGGCGACGACGTTGGTGAGATCGGCGGGGACGTTGCATTGGCCGTTATTATTGTTGCCCCACGCGATGATCGCGCCGTTGGTGAGCAGCGCAAGATTGTGATAACCGCCGGCGGCGATGGCGGCGGTATTGGTCAGGCCCGAGGCGAGCGTCGCCTGGCCGAAATCATTCTGACCCCATGATTGCAGCGGCACGGTGCTCACTACGGAAATAGTGCCGCTGGTATAAAGGCCGTTGGTGTTCCACGTCAGCGCACCGGTCAAGGCGGGCAGGGTGATGTTGGCGAACGAACCGGTCGAACTGGCGGCATTGAAGATTTTGAAACTGTCGCCGTCCGCCAGCGCAAAGGCGGTGATGTTCGTCACGAGTAAATTGCCGGCGAACGTCAGGAGGCCCGTCGTTTTCAAAACGTCATTTGTCGTCGGGAGTTTTTTGATTTCAATCCGCGTCGTACTGCCCGCAAAAAGCGTGACTGTATTGCTGACGGTGAGTGTGCCGATGGATGCGCCGGGCGCGAGCGTTGCGCCGCTGCGGAGGTTCACCGAACTGCCGATGTTGCCGGTGCCGCCGAGCGTGCCGCCCCAGACGGTGATCGTGCTGCCGCTGAGATTGCCGTTCACGAGCAGCGCGCCGTTGCTGACGGTGGTCGCGCCGGAGTAGGTGCTGTTGCCGGTGAGTGTCCAGGTGCCGGTGCCCTCCTTGATGAGTGCGGTGGTGCCGACAAACGTGGCGGCGTTCGTGGTGTCGGTGTTGAGGCCGCCGACGCGCCAGGTCACGGCGTTTTGCACGCCCGCGCTGCTGCCGCCGCCGGCGTTGACGCTGGAATTTGGCGCGGAGGAAAATTCGCCGATGGGGATCACGGCACCGGCGGTGGCGCGGGAATACATGAAGACGTTGGTGCCGAGCGCAAGCCGCGCGTTCGGAAAACCACTCGTGGTGACGACGCGGAAATCATCCAGCGTCGCGCCGCCGGTGCTGGCGGACACGTTGAGTTGGCCGGTGAAATTCGTCCAGTTGCCGTTGATGTCGCCGCGTACGTATTTCACTGAGAGGTTAAGCGTGCCGCCGCCGGAGACAGGGCTGTTGAGCCCCGGCGTGAGGAAGCGCTGCGGGATGCGGATGGTTCCGGTCTGGCCCGTGGGAATGACGAGCGCGTTGGTGTGGCCGCCGTAATCCAGCGTCGTGTTGCCGGTGAAACCGCCGAACTCCAGCGTGCCGCCGGAGAAGGTCAGCGCGCCAAAGCCAAGGGCTGCACTGTTGACATTGGTACCGAGGAGGATGGTGCCGCTGCTCAAAATGGTGCCGCCGGTGAAGGTGTTCGGCGTGGTGATCGTCAGGATGCCGCCGCCGGATTTGGTCAACGTGTTCGTGCCAGCAATGGAACCCGTTCCGCTCAACGTGTAATTCTTCGAGGCGGTATAACTAACGACGGATGGTTGCAGCGCGCCGGTCAACGTGACCGCCACATTGTTGGAGCCGCTGTCATCAAATAGCACGCCGTCCGCTTGATTGAAAACGCTCGCGGTGTTGCTGCTGGTGAGCCAGTTGGCGGCCGTGTTGATGTTCCAGAGGTTCGCGGAGCCGTCGCCTTTCCAGACCAGGTTTTGCGAGCCGGGCGGCGGGCCGTTGGTGACGGACACGCTGCCCAGGTAGAGCGTGCCGTTGATGGGCAGGTTGGTGGTAGTCCAACTGACGCCCGAGGGCGGCGTCGGCAGATTGAACGCGCTGAAATTTCCGACGTAGGTGGCGGCGTTGAAGATTTTGAAGCTGTCGCCCGACGCCAGCGTGCCGGCGAGATTGGTGACGGTGAGCGTGCCGCCGTAAGTCAACGCGCCAGTGACGTTCGCCAGGTCTTTGGTGCCGTTGGATTTTTGAATCTGAATGAATGTCGTGCTGCCAGCGTTCAGTGTGAGGCTGCTGAAGTTGAGCGTGCCGATGGCGTTGACGCCCGGCGTGAGCGTGCCGCTGATCGTGGTGGCTCCACCGAGGATGCCAGTCCCGCCCAGCGTGCCGGATACTCCGGCGGTGACGTTGCCGGATGCGGCGGAGAAATCACCGGTGACGAGCAGCGTGCCGCCATTGACGGTGGTGGTGCCGCTGTGCGATGCCGTGCCGGAAAGCGTGAGCGTGCCGGTGCCGGTCTTGGTGAAGCTGACGTTGTTGGAAATGCCGCCGGCGAAAGTGGCGGTGGTGTTGAGCGAGCCGACGCTCCAGTTGACGCCCAGGCCGTTGCTGCCGCCGGTGGCGACAATGGCGGAAGTGGCGTTGCCGGAAAGTTCACCGATCAAAATGGTCGGCGTGCCGCTCACGCGATTTTGCAGCGTGCAACTGGCACCGAGATTTATTTTCGCGAGTGGATAACCGGCGGCGTTGTTGCAACGGAAGTCGCTGACGCCCGTGCGGGAAGTTGGGTTGATCACGCCGGTGAAGGCGGACCAGTTGCCGTAAAGCTCGTCGCGCGAACCGTTGAGCCGGAGGTTGAGCGTGCCGCCGCCGGTCAACGCGCTGTTGATGGTGATGCGGAACGGCAGGTAGATCGTGCCGCTGGTGTTGGTTGGAATGTTGATGGCGTTGTTGAATGGCCCGCCCGCCGAGGTGTCGCCGGAACCGGACGCGAAAAAGTCGAGGAGCGCGCTATTCGTGAGCGTGATGCCACCGGTGCCGAGGCCGGAAGTGTTGGCCACCGCCGCGCCGAGCGCGATGGTGCCTTGGCGATGAATGGTGCCGCCGGTGTAATTGTTCGCGGCGGCAATGCTGAGACTGCCCGCGCCCGTCTTGGTGAGCGTGCCGCCGCCCGTGAGCAGGCCGATGAGCGTAAGATCGGCTGAACTGGAATTCACGTCGAGCATTCCCCCACCCGTGTTGAAGGTCATGCCGTGGTCGGTGCTGGCGGTCGCACCGGTGTAACGGAGCGTTCCACCGTAGAAAACGAGATTGCTTGTCGCATTGTTCGCTGCGCCAATCGGACTTGCCGCGCCGCCGTTGGCGATGGTGGGGATCACGAGCACGCCGCCGCCGAGAACCGTGCGGCCGGTGAACGTGCTGGCGGTGGCGTTGATCGTGAGTGTGCCGGTGTTGGTTTTTACAAGCCCGCCGGAGCCAACGAACAGTCCGCTGCCGGCGAGGGTGTAATTATTCGTGGCATCAAAGGTGATGCCTCCGGGCCGTAACGAGCCGATCAAGGTCAACGAAGGAGAAGTCGAGCCGGTGTTGTCGAAGCGCACGGTGTCGTCGGGGAAAAATGGCTGGGCAACCGAGCCGTCGGTCCAGTTGGCGGTGGCACCGAGATTCCAGTTGTTCGCGCCGCCGCCGACCCACAGCAGATTCGTTGCGGCACGATGCGTGGGCAGCACAAGCGAGATCAGGTTGGGCGAGTTGGTGAGGTAGAAGAATTCACCGTTGAGTCCGGAGGCGCTCAAGTTGCCGAGGCCGCCGGTAAGCGTGCCGCTGTAACTGATGAGGTTGTAGGTGCCGAAACCAAGTTTGTTGTTCAGCGCGTTGATCTCGACGGTGTTGGTGCCGCTCAAGGTGACGTTGCCGAGAACTTGAACGAGGTCGTTGGTCTTGGAGACACCGGTCGGATCGTCGGACAGATCAAAGCGGTTGGCGACTTCGCCGGCTTCGGTGAGCACGTTGGAAATCGTGAGCGTGCCGGGCGCGGCGGCGGTTGCGCCGGGATCAAGATTGCTGCCGCGTGTCAACGTGAGTCCGCTGCCGATCATGCCGGTGCCGCCGACGATGCCCGGCCAGCGGGCGGTGACGGGGCTGGAGGAAAGTCCGCCGTTGATGCGGAGCGCGCCGTCGCTGACTTCGGTGCCGCCGGTGTAGGAGTTCGAATTGTTCAATGACAGCAAGGCGTTGCCGGCCTTCTGCAATTTCATCGGACCGGTGAGCGCTGCACCGGTGAAGGTGTAATCGGTGTAAGAATAAACCGTGACGTCGCCGGGCGCGAGCGGGGCCGCGATGGTGATCGGAGAATTATTCGAGCCGGAGAGATCGAAGAGGACGGAGTCGCCGGGGTTGAAAACGGTGGCGGGAGTGGCGTTGCTCCAGACGCTGTTGGTGAACCAGTTGGCAGTGGTGGCCGCGTCCCAGATGTTGCCCGCGCCGCCGCGCCAGAGAAGTTTTGCAGTCGAGAGTTGCGCAAGCGGCGGCTGGAACATGTCCGCGCCGAGAAAAAATCCCGGATGCGGCGGCTGGTTGTAGCCGGTGTTCTGCCACGCGATGGCGCAACGATATTGCGGATCGTGCATGAGCGTGTAGAGGCGATTCGTCGCGGGAATGGTGGTGGTGTAAATGCGGAGATTCAAATTGTCGGACGTGCGCCAGATGACTTCCTCGCGCCAATCGCCGAGAATGTCGGCGCTTAAGTTGGGCGTGGCCTTGGTGCTGTTGTTGGAGGCGATGCCGGCGGGCGAGAGGATGGAAGTGTTGACGCCGCTCGACCAGTTCCACTTGTAGATGGTCGTGCCGTCGAGCGTTTCACGGAGCACGTCGGCATCCCACCAGACGCAGAAATTTTCCTGCGAGGGATGGCTGCTGGAAATTTGCACGCCGGTTGCGCTCATCAAGCCGCCGCGTGCGCCCCACATTTCGTAGCCGCGATAGCGCGGGTCAATGTCATACGCCACGCCGCGGCCCACGTCCGCGCCCTGGCCGTCCACGCCGAAAATCAGCGCGCCGGTTTTGGCGTCGCGATACTCAAGGCCGTTCGGGCCGTAAGAGCCGGGGCTTTCGTGAACCATCCAGATTTCCTTGCCGGGCCGCCAGGGATCCATGTCGGAAAAATGCAGCGCGTCGCCGTGGCCGATGCCGGTGGAGTAGAGGCCGTTGCCATAACTGTCAATCGAAGCCGCGCCGTAAACAATATCATCCCGGCCGTCGCCGTCGGCGTCGCCGATGGACAGGCTGTGCGCGCCCTGGCCTTTGTAACTGGTGTTCGAGGGATCGCTGTTGAACGACCAGCGTTTGGTGAGCGTGCCGTTGCGCCAGTCCCAGGCGGTGACGTAGGCGCGGGTGTAATAGCCGCGACAGAAAATTCCGCTCGGCCGTTTGCCATCGAGAAAGGCGATGCCCGCCAGGAAACGATCCAGCCGGTTCCCATAGCCATCGCCCCAGACCGTGTTGATGCGCGCGGCGGTGGGATTGTCATCGTTGTTGTCCGGGTCGCGCTTGGGATAAAAAGTCGTGGTCGCCAACTCTTCGCCGGTAAGCCCGTTGAACACGCTGAGAAATTCCGGGCCGGCGAGCACGTAGCCATTCACGCCGTTGGGGCCGGTGGTGCGGTAATCGTCGGTGTCGTTGAACGTCGGATGCGGGCCGTTGGCGGTCTGCCATTTGGCGAGGCCGCCGACGTAATTTCCCAAACCGTCCTTGGCACCGGGGCCGGTGTGGCACATGACCTCGGCTTTGCCGTCGCCGTCGAAATCATAAACCATGAAGTCCATGTAGTGTGCGCCGGAGCGGATGTTCGGGCCGAGATCAATGCGCCAGAGCCGCGTGCCGTCGAGTTTATAGCAGTCGAGATACGTGTCGCCGGTGAAGCCGCTCTGAGAATTGTCCTTCGAGTTGGTCGGGTCCCACTTCACGATGATTTCATATTCGCCGTCGCCGTCCACGTCGCCGACGCTGCAATCATTGGCGTTGTAGGTGTACGGGCCGCCGGCGTCTGTGCCGTCAGCGGAGGCGGGTTCGGTGCCGCCGGGTGGCGGCGTCAGTGGGATGTTGAGATACTGCTGCGTGGGCGCGTTGGCGATCAGCGTGTAGGCGGCGCTGACGGCTTGCGTGACGCCGCTGACGACGGGTTCGACGAAATAGGAGTTGGCGACGGCGAGGTTTGCTGGCGTGTCCACGTAGTCGGTCGTGTTGGTGAGCAGCGCGCCATTCAACTTGTTCGTGACGCCAGAGGTGACGCGGTAAAGGTTGAAGCCAGTGCTGTCTGGATCAGTGCCGAGCAAACGCCAGCCGACATAAACTTGCGTGGAACTCGTCCGCACGACGACCACGCCGCGTCCGAGATTTTCCAACTGACGTTGGGCATGGGCGGTAAAAATTAAAAATGCAAAATTAAAAATTAAAAATGCCAAAGCGCGCGCCGCGGACGGCGAGGCGTTTTTTAATTTTGAATTTTGCATTTTTAATTTCAGGGGAGAGTTCATGGTAAAAGGGGGGCTGGCTTTTGGGCTGCGGGCGGTTGATTCGTGGCGATGATTTGCCGTGGCATGATTGCTATGGTTGGACTTTGCGCGCTAAGAAGCTGCTGCGTGATCACCTCGTTGTTCACCAGGTTGAGCACGGTGACGCTGACGCCGTAAGGGTCTTGCTTGGGTAGTTGCGCGAGGATCCGGGCGTCCAGACGAAGGGTAGGCGGATGGCTGGATGACTGGACGGTTGGATGACGGGATGGCTCAGACGCGCGGTTGGTTGTGTCACGCGCTGATCCAGCAATCCATTGATCCACCCATCCGTTTGTGAACGTGAAGTCAAACCCGACGTGATCCTCCGCACCGATGATGATCCTTACACCCGTGGCCGTCAGGACGTTGGTTCCGCATGTGAGCGTGAACAATCCCGGCGCCAGCGAGCGCAGCATCGGCAGCGCCTCCTCGCGTTCGGCGGGGATGGAAAAATCCAGCAGCGGCACAGCTTGACGGTCGGCGGCGAGCAGGATGGTCTTGCGCGTCATCACGGCGCGGAGTTCGAGGCGGTTGGTGTGCAGATAGACCGTGGCGGAAATTTCCAGCGGGTCGTGCGCGAAGGCGGGAGGGCAGAGTAAAAAGCTGAAAAGCTGAAAAGCTGAAAGGCTGAAAAGACCAATCCGAGCAAGGCTTCCACTGTGGTGCCTTTTTGATTTCAGCATTTCAGTTTTCAGCATTTCAGCTTTTCCTTAGGGAATCCGGACACGGTAAAATTTCTGCGGCCCGCCCGCCGACTGATCCGTCAAAATTTTCGGCGCGCCATCGCCGGCGACAGCTTGGACGAAGTTCCAGCCCGGGTCGCTGAGAAAGTTTTTGTAAAACAAGATGCTAGGTTTGCCGCGCACGGTGGGCGTCGTGACTTGGAACGTACCGCCGGGGTTCGCGAGCGGGGCCAGGTGCGGCGCGGGCGGAAACAACCCTTGCAACGCGAGGCTGTGATACCCCCCCGCCGCCACCGCGTTCACACCAGTGAAGCTTGGATCCACCACGCTCTGCCCGTAGAGATTGTCGCCCCACGCAGTCAGGGTTCCATCGGCCCGCAACGCCAGGCTGTGCGTGTAGCCGCCGTTGACGGCGACGACGTTGGTCAATCCGCCGGGCACGCTGATCTGGCCGAGCGAGTTGTCGCCCCAGCCGGTCACGGTGCCGTCTGCTTTCACGGCGAGACTGTGAAAACCTCCGGCGGCAATCGCCACGACTTGGTTCAAACCAAACGGCACCGTCGCTTGACCGGCGTAATCGCCAAACGGCCCGAGGTTGTCACCCCACGCAATGACAATGCCGTCAGCTCGCAGCGCCAGACTGTGATGCGCGCCAGCCGCGATGGCGACGAGGTTCGTGGCCTCGGCGGGAAAATCCAACTGGCTCCAAGTGTCATCGCCCCACGCGACGACCGCGCCGTCGCCGCGTAGCGCGAGGCTGTGCAACTCTCCGCCCGCGAGCGCGACGACGTTGGTGGCTTCGGCGGGAACGGAAATTTGTCCAGTGTCATTCGCGCCCCACGCAGCGACGGTGCCGTCGGGCCGCGCGGCGAGACTGTGGGAACCGCCGGCGGCGATGGCCACGATGTTGGTGAGGTTCGGCGGTATGTTGCATTGGCCGTTGCCGTTGTTGCCCCACGCGATGACCGCGCCGTTGGCGAGCAGCGCGAGGTTGTGATAGCCACCCGCCGCGATGGCGACGGTATTCGTGAGACCGCCGATCAACGTGGACTGGCCGAAATCATTTTGTCCCCACGCCGCCACTGGAATTGTGCGCACCACGGCGACGGTGCCGCTGGTGTAAAGCGCCGCGGTATTCCAGCCAAGTCCGGCGGCGAGCGCGGGCAGCGTGATGCTGTTGAACGAACCAGTTGCGGTAGCCGCGTCGAAGAGTTTGAAACTGTCACCGGCGGAGAGGGCGTTGCCGCTGGAGTTGGTCACGAGCAAATTTCCGGCGAAGGTGAGCAGGCCGGTGGTTTTCAAAATGTCGTTCGTCGTCGGCAATTTTCCAATCTCCATCAGCGTCGTGCTGCCGGAGAAAAGCGTGACGGAATTGCTGACCGTGAGTGTGCCGATGGAGGCGCCGGGCGCGAGGGTTGCGCCGGAGCGAATGTTCACGGGCCCGGCGAGACTGCCGTTGCCGCCGAGCTTGCCGCTCCAGATAGTGACGGTGCTGTTGCCGAGACTGCCGTGAACCAGCAGCGTGCCGTTGCTCCCGGTCGTAGCGCCGGTGTAGGAGTGTGTGCCGGTGAGCGTGAAGGTGCCGCCGCCATTTTTCACGAGCGAGCCCGTGCCGCTCAACGCGCCGGAATAACTTGTGAAGCCGCCGGCGTTCCCGACGATCAATTGGTTTGCACCGAGGGCGATGTTGCCCGCGCCGCTCAGACCGCCGAGCACGATCGTCGTAACGCCACTCCAAGTGAGATTCGCGCTGGTGCCGGTGCCCGCCGCGTTGACGACCGCATTGGAGAGCGCGTAGGGGCTGGAGAGCGCGATGGCGTTGGTCAGGACGGTGAGCGTGCCGTTGTAAGTGTTGAGCGCGTTGCCGAAATAAACCAGCGCGCCGGGCGACGCGGCACCGCCGCCGTAATTCACGGTCAACGCGCCGCTGCCGGTCAGTTTGGATTCGATCAAGAGGTCCTTGTTCAGCCAGCGTCCGAGCAACGTGCCGCCGCCGGCGGCGACGTTGAAAGTCGAGTTGGTGAAATGCTGGTCGCCGTCCACGCCGAAAATGGTGCCGCCATCGAGCGTGATGGGATTGGTGATGAAATGCTGCACCTGCGTGTTGCCCGAATCCCCGCCGAGCCGCAACTGCCCGCCACTGCCGATGAACACCGGGCCAGTGCCGAGCGCGAGGTCTTTCTGATTTTTGCCGCTGTCGGTGCCGAGTGCGACGATGCCGTTGCTGATGATAGTGCCGCCGGTGAAGGTGTTGTTGACGGTGTTCGTGAAGGTGAGTGCGCCCACGCCGGATTTTATGAGCGCATTGGTGCCACCGATCAAGCCGCTGCCGCCGAAGGTGTAGTTTTTCGTGGCGCTGACGACGAGAGCGGAAGATTGCAGGGTGCCGCTCAAGATGACGGGCACGTTGTTGGAACCGGCGTCCGTGAAGTTCGCCTCGTTGCCGGGGTTGAAGACGACGATGTTGTTGCTCGCGTCCAACCAATTGGCCGAGCTGGCGTTGTCCCAAACGTTGCCGCCGCCGTCGCCTTTCCACACGAGAACTGAATTGGTGGCAGGCGGATTGGAGATGACCACGCCGCTGATCGCGAGCAGACCGCTGGTGTAAATCGCGTTGGTGTCCCAGAACAAATTCGTGGCGAGCGTGGGCAGGTTCAACGTGCTGAAGGTTCCGCCGTGCGCGACGGCGCTGAAAATCTGGAAGCTGTCGCCGTTGGTGAGCGTGCCGGAGAGATTGGTGACTTGCAGCGTGCCGCCGTAAATCAACGTGCCGCTAACATTCACAAGATCTTTCGCGGCGCTCGACTTGTTGATTTCAATAAACGTGGTGCTGCCACCGGCCAGCGTGACGGAGTTGTTGAAGGTGATTGCGCCGATGGCGTTGTTGCCCGGTGAAAGTTTTCCATTCACCGTCGTCGCGCCGCCGATGGTTCCAGCGCCGCCGAGTGTGCCGGATGCGCCGACGGTGACGGGCGCGGTGGAAAGAGCGGCGTTGCCATTGATGAGAAGCGTGCCGCCGTTCACCGTGGTCTGGCCGGTGTGCGAAATGTTCGTGCCCGTCCAGGTCCAGGTGCCGGTGCCGACCTTGATGAAGCCTACGTTGTTGTAAGTATTGCCGGCGAAGGTCGCGGAAGTGTTCAGGCCGCCAACGCTCCAGTTTGCGGCGATGCCGTCGTTGCCGGTGCCGCCGGAAGCGTTGCTGCCGGCCGCGCCGGAAAGTTCGCCGATGGAAATCGTGGGGGTGCCGCCGCCGCGGTTTTGCAGGCTGGCGGTGCTGCCGATATTTATTTTTGCCAGGGGATAACCGGCGGAGTTGTTGCACCGGAAATTGCCGCCCGCGCTGTCGCTCGTCACAAAAATCTGGCCGGAGAACGCGGACCAGTTGCCGCTGAAATCGGTGCGGACATAGGGAATCCAAACCGTGAATGCGCCGCCGCCGGTGAGCGCGCCGCTGAGAGTGCAGCGACCGTCGCAGTCGAGCCAGCCGGTGGAATTCGTCGGAACAACAAGGGGCCACGCGCAGTTCTCGCTGGCCTGGAGATCAATCATGCTGAGGCGTCCGTTGTCGAGCGTGACGGGGCCGGTACCGACGCCGGTTTGATTGCCGGCGACGCTGCCGAGCGAGACGGTGCCGTTCTTGATGACGGTTCCGCCGCTGAAGGTGTTGGCCACCGTGAGTGCGAGCGTGCCCGGGCCGGTTTTTTGCAGCGCGCCACTGCCGACGATCTGTCCGGCGATGGTCAACTGATCAGCGGCGTTGAAAACTTCCAGTGTGTTCGTGCCGGCGTTCAACGTCATCCCGCGATCGGTGTACGATTCGCCGGTGACGCGTAACGTGGCGTTGCCGGACAAAATTAAATTTGTCGCGCCACCCGGCGGATTCCCGAGCGGACTGGGGTAGCCGACGGCGTCGAGTTCGGCCACGACGACGGTGCCGCCGCCGATGACGGTGCGGCCGGTGAATGAATTGTTGAGCGCGGTGATGGTGAGCGTGCCGGTGTTGGATTTGACGAGGCTGGCCGGGCCGATGATCGCGCCGCTGCCGGCCAGCGTGTAATTCGCCGTGCTGTCCACGACGAGACCGGCGGTGACGAGCGAACCGTTGAGAGTTGCGGTGAGATTGGACGCGCCAGTGTCATCGAAGCGCACGCTGTCCTGCGGCACGAAATAATCCTTCGTCGCGCCGTTGAGAAAGTTGCTGCTCGTGACGAGATCCCACGCGTTGCCGCCCTGTCCGCCGGTCCAGGTGAGTGTCGCCGCCGCGCGCGTGCTCAACAGCACGAGTGCAATTTGTCCCGGCGGATTGGTGAGCGTGAACGGAATGCCTTCGAGTCCGGCGACGGTGAGATTGTTCAGGCTGCCACCCAATGTGCCGGAGTAATTGATCAGCGAATAAATACTGCCGGGCGGCAGTGTGGCGTCGAGCTTGTGGATGACGAGGGTGTTGGTGCCGAGCAAATTCAAATTGCCGGTGACGACGAGCAGGTCGTTGGTTTTCGTCGTGCCAGTGGAATCGTCGGATAAATCAAAATCGTTCAGCGTGCGTCCGGCGAGAGTCAGTGTGTTGGCGATGGTCAACGTGCCAGGCGCATTCGTTCCCGCTCCCGGTGAAACGCCCGCGCCTTCGTTGATGGAAACTGGCGAGCCGACAACTCCGGTTCCACCAAGCCGGCCATCAAGCCACACGCCGCCACGCAAGGTGACGGGGCTGTTTGGTAAAGAACCGTTCACCACGAACGCGCCTTCGGCGATGAGGGTCTTGCCGGTGTAGGTGTTCGTGCCGTTGAAAGTTAATTTGCCCTTGCCTGCCTTTGTCAACGCCATCGCGCCGGTGAGCGTGCCGCTGCCGTCGAAGATGTAATCCTTGGGCGAATGCACGCGCACGTCGCCGGGCGTGAGCGAACCCGTCAGTGTGATGGCGGTGTTGTTCGAGCCGGAGATGTCAAAGAGGACGGTGTCGCCGGAGTTGCAGGTGACGGGTGTGGTGTTGGAAATCCAGAGGTTGTTGGTGAACCAACTGGCGGTGGTTGCTTCGTTCCAAACATTTCCCGACGTGCCGCGCCAGACGAGCTTGGCGTTTGACAACGGCGGCGGCGCGGGGACGGGCATGTCGTTACCGAGGTAGTAATCTACGTAGCTCGCTTGATAATACCCTTTGCAGGTGGCCTGACAGCGGTACTGCGGATTTTGCATGAGGCAATAAAGGCGGTTCGTTGCCGGAATTTTCGTGGTATAAACGCGGAGTTCGGAATAATCATTCGCGACGAGGACGAGTTCTTCGCGCCAGTCGCCGAGGATGTCGCCCCAGAACGCGGCGCGTCCGCCGTATTGCTGGTGCACGCCTTCATTGTAGATCGAGTAAATGCGTCCGGCGGTGCCGGAGTTCGGGGCGAACTTGTTGATGACGGGATTCAACGCGCCGCTGCCTGCGCCGTCTTCGAGTTCGCGGGAAAGGTCGGCGTCCCACCAGATGGCTTCGGGGGGCCAGATGTTGTTCGCGTAAATTTGATTTCCCTTGCAGTCGAAGATGCCCGGCTGCGTGGAATAAAATTCCAGCCCGCGATGGTTTGGATCCAGGTCGAGCGTCGTGCCGCGGCCCACATCGGCGACGCCGGCGGAATACCATTTCTTGATGATCGAACCGCTGCCCATGTCAATGAACGCCGTGGCGAGCAGGGTGGAATTGTTCTGCTGGATGGAAAACATTTCCAGCCCCGGACGGTCGGGGTCAATGTCTGTGACGTGAAAGCGGTCGCCGTGGATGAGTTCGGTGTCGAAAAGCGGCTGGCCGTTCACGCCGTTCAAGACCGAGCCGACATTGATCAGATCGTCAATGCCGTCGTGGTTCACGTCCGCAATGCGAATCTGATGGCCCCAGGATTCATTGGCACCCGGCGCTGGCGTGTGGAACCAGCGGCGCGTCAACTGCCCGTTGCGATAATCATAGGTCATCGTCTCGCGCTGGAATGCCTGCGCCGCGTTGCGGTTTTCGCAGTGAATCAACACGCTCGGATGCACCCCGTCGCAATACATGATGCCGAAATGGCCGCTCATCGGACCGTCCGCCGGCCACAGATTCGTGATGACGGCCCGCGTCATTTCGTGTCCGGTCAAACCGTCAATGATGGAAAGGTATTGCGTCGTGTCATCCGGCGCGGTGGCAACTGCGCCATCGCCGAAGATCACGCCCTTGGCCGTGCGAACGATCACCTCGGCTTTGCCGTCGCCGTCGAGGTCGTACACGGTGACGTTGTCCCCGTGACCGACGCTGATAGCTGACGAGCCGGGCTCGATGGCGTATTGGTTGACGCTGTTGTAGCCCATGTCCATCTGCCAGAGAAACGTGCCGTCGCGCTTGTAGGCTTGGAGATATTGGTTGGTCGCCACTGTCGTTGACAGGCGATCCACGAGATAATCAAATTCACCATCGCCGTCCAAATCTCCGACCCAGCAAAACTTCACGTCGTACGGCGGCGCAGCACCGCCGATGACTGCGTGCAGCGGCAGGGGTAGATATTGGCGCACCGGTGAATTGGCCGGCTGGCCGGACGCCGCACTTGGTGTTTGCTCCACGCCGCCGATTACCGGTACGACATACCACGCGTTCGACAAAGCGAAGTTCGCGGTGGTGTCCACGAAGTCCGTGGTGTTCGTGTGGGGTTGCGAATTTAATTTCACGCCCGCGCCGCCGCTGGTCGAACGGTAGAGGTTGAAACCCACGTCCACCGGATCCGTCGCGAGCAACCGCCAGCCGACATACGCCTGCGACGTGGCGGAGTGTAGTGCCACGACGCCGCGCCCGAGTTTTTCCATCTGGCGCTGGGCATGGGCCGGAAGCGCCAGCAGGCTGATGCTTGCTGCGGCCACCAAAGTTGAGACGGAGTTTCTAAAAAACAATTTCAGCATGGGAATCAATTATTTACCGGTAGAAAACGGTTCGTTCCAAAAACCAATAGCCCGCCATCGCCATCACGCCCGCCGAAATAGCCGGGGTTCCAAACCGCGCGAACGTCGGCCAGCGACGCAGCGCGAACAGCAACGGCACGACGACCGCCGCGACGGCGAGTTGTCCGGTTTCCACGCCGAGGTTGAAAGAGAACAGCGGCATCAACAGCGCGGTGCCGTGACTGCCGAGGCCGGTTTCGCGCAGCGCGCTGGCGACACCGAAGCCGTGGATCAAACCGAATCCGC
>JANYDP010000096.1 GCA_025363535.1 Verrucomicrobiota bacterium
CTTTGGGCGCGCAGCCGTAACCGTCACCGACGTTGTTGACACGGCCCATGACGCCCGCCCAACCGCTGTTGTCCAGCAAGATGTCGGCGCTGACTTCGTAGTTCTGCCAGTGTTCGTCGCCGATGATGGTGTAAGGCATCCATTCGGGTGCCCAGCTCTGCGGATTTTGCGCAATGACCTGACGGAGGCATTTCCCAACTTTATCCGGGCGTTCGGCGATCTCAAAAATCCCGGCGATGTCCGCCGTGTAATGCGGCAGATAGCCAAATTGTTTGGGCGAGGTGTATTCCTCAAACGTTTCGCAATACGGAAACGGAAATTTTTCCTCGGCCGGAATATTTCCAAACGAACCTTTCTGCTGTCCGTGCGTGGTGGAGATGGAATAAACCGAATCCGGTTCGAGCGCGATGGCGAAAGAATTGTTTTCCGGTTTGATGGGTTCGAGTTGAACAAACTGTTCTTTCGCGTCACTACGCCAGACGCAGAGTTTACCGGTGGACAATCTGCCGCTGATGTTGAAGTCGAGATGCTGGACGGATCTGGCTCCCTTGGTTTCGAGGATGACGCTGTAATCTTTGCCTGGTGATTTTAACGTCACGAACGAGCCGCCGCCAGCCAGCTTGCCGCAGGCACCAGTGAGATAAGTCCAGCCGACTTTGGAGAACTGTCCGTAATGAGCGTAACCCCACAACACTTCCCGCGTGTAATAATGCCCGCTCCACGGCGAATTGGCGATCATTGCCGCAGGTTCGATCGCATAAGGCTCCAGCGGATAGACGGAGCCGACGAGATACCAGCTCACAATTTTAGTCGCCCCGCTGTGGACAAAGTTTTCGTTGAACGCCTTCACCAGGCTGATTTCACAATCGAACCCTTTTTTGTAAACGTGCTCCTCCGTGTTCCAAATGGGTTTGTCATATTTCTCGGCGAGCTTGAGTACATCGTCGGGCGTGGGCATGTCCGCCATCGTGTGGTTGCCGAGGATGGCCACCGCCTTGCGCAACGCCACGTCATTGGTCATGCCCCGGACCCAGTCAAATTTGGTTTTGTCCCAGTTGTCAAAGCCGTGAATTCTGACTTTCGCCAGCCCGTTGGTGTCCAGCGCGGCGCGGAATTTTTTCGCAAATTCTGTGTTCACGCCTTTTTCGTTCCGGCAGCCGATGGCGTCCAGATCCAGACCATAAACGGACTTCAACCCCTGAATCCATTTGACGTAATAGCCACACATGTCCTGCGACCAGAAATTACCGTGGCCCACCCACGCCGGACAGCCCCACGCGCAGGCGTCGAGCGTGAGATCGGGATTGCGTTTTTTGGCTTCGCGCATCAACCACCATTCGTAGCCGCGACTGTAATTCAAATCATCCTTCGTGTGCATGTGGCTCGGCTCGGAGCCTTGCGTGGAATTTCCGTCACCGGGCACTTCCACCAGCAGCGTGCTCATGGACGCGCCAAACTTGGGCTTAAACAGCAGGTCCAAAACCTGGCGGCGCTGCGGCTCGGGATAATCTTTCAGCAAAACCGAAGTCGCGCCACCGCCGCTCACCGCGCCGATGCCATCGAATCGTTTGCCGCCGGCATCGCCCTGGAGATTCACGACCTGGCCGGCAAAAACGCACGACAAAAAAACGTCCGCACAAAGCGTGGCGACAATAAAAGTTTTCATGGCGGCGAAGTATGGTTGAAACAAGATGAATTGTCTTGTCGTGGAAATTAGCGGCGCGAAATGATTTGCGCCGCCTGCAAATTCCGGCTCGTCGCCGGGCTTCCCCTTTCCCACGGGTTCGCCGGCAAGCCGCCAACTGTGGATCGGTGCGGCTATGAACTTCCAGCCCGGCCCAATAAATTGATTTGAATCCCGCGCAAAACCGATTACTTATCACGCACGGCAAAACCGATTTGACACAACGTGAAACTGACTGATCTGCGCGGCATTCTGCAATACATCCCCCAGTTCCGGGAGAAGACCTTCATCATTGGCGTGGACGGCGCCATCGTCACCGACGAAAATTTCGCCAACATCCTCCTCGACGTGGCGGTGTTGCGGTCGCTGAGCATCCGCGTGGTGCTGGTTCACGGAGCCTCTGCGCAGATCAAAGCGCTCGCCGAATCGCAAAACGTCAAAGCCTCGAACCTCGACGGCGCGGGCATCACCGACGCCGAGACGCTCAAACTCGCGCTCACCGCCGCGAACCGGCTCACGCACGAAATTCTCGAAGGCCTTTCCGCCAACGACCTGCGCGCTGCCTGCACCAACGCGATCATCGCGCATCCCCTGGGCATCATCCAGGGCGTGGATCATTTGTTCACCGGCAAGGTGGAACGCGTGGACACGGAACTTCTGCAAACGTTGCTCAACCAGGGCATCGTCCCCGTCGTGCCGCCGCTCGGTTTCGATGGCGACGGCAAAACGTACCGTGTGAACTCGGACAGCGTGGCGGTCGCGGTCGCGGAAGCGTTGAAGGCGACGAAGCTAATTTACATCACGGCGCATGATGGTTTGAAGTTCAACGGACTGGTCATCCGCCAGATGATCGTGGCCGAACTGCAAAAATTATTGCAACAGAACACGGCGGGGTTTGCCGTCGAAACCCTTTCCAAAGCGCAGCACGCCGTGCCCGCCTGTCTCGGTGGCGTGCAGCGGGTTCACATCATCAACGGCCGCGTGGATGAAGGTCTGCTCGCCGAAGTATTTTCCAACGAAGGCATCGGCACGCTGATTTACGCCAACGAATACCAGCAGATCCGGCCCGCGAAAAAGAAGGATGTGCGCGCGATCCAGTTGCTGACCAAGAAGGCGGTCGAGTCCGATGAACTCGTGCGGCGCACGCGGCTCGTCATCGAGAAGAGCCTGGCGGATTATTATATTTTTGAAATTGATAAGAACCCCGTCGCGTGTGTGGCTCTGCATGTTTATCCCGAGCAGAGCAAAGGCGAACTCGCCTGTCTCTACGTTAATCCGTCGCACGAAAATCAGGGCATCGGCCGCAAGCTGATCCAGTTCACCGAAAGCAAGGCGCGGGAATTGAACTTGAGCGAACTGCTCACGCTCTCGACGCAGGCGTTCACCTATTTCCAATCCAAAGGCGGCTTTGCCGAAGGCACGCCCGATGATCTGCCGCCCGCCCGGCGCGAGAAGTACGATCAGAGCGGGCGCAATTCCAAAGTGCTGGTGAAGAAATTAAAGTAACGCAGCCGAGCACTGATCGAGCCTGCCCAAATAATCAGCCGGTCTTAATTCAACTGAATCACCCGATAGAACCGCTGCGTCTGTGAGGCGGGTTCGCTGAACGCGGCGGACGTGTTGGTCGCGGTGAGGGTGGTCAGATCCGTCCAGGTTGCCGCATTAAGCTGCGGCTTCCATTGCACGCGGTAGATCTTCCCGGCATTCGCACTCCACGCAAACGCAAACCCGCCGTTGGTCTTGGTGACCGAGGCGAGGTTGAAAGGATTCGCGGCAAAGATCGTGTTCAACAAATCCGCGAGGTGATGCCCGCCCTGGGCCATGAGCTGTTCGGTGGTGGCCATCGTGGTATCGAGATAGGACTGGGTGGGCGTGGTGCTGCGGGTGATGCCTACGTAGGCGTTGGTTTGTGCCAGGGCAAGTCCAGCGTTCGCCCAAGTCATCGGATCGGGAATCATGCCAGGACTTGGAACGTACGGATAGGCGGCTTCAATCGCCGCGACTTTATTGTTCAGCGTTGTCTGGCTGGAGGCACTGAGCGGTCGCGAGAGAAAGTCAGACAGATACCCCCCGCCAGAGTCCCACAGCGAATGGAGGTTTGACCAAGTGCCGCCGCTGAGGGAAAAACTATTGCCGCCCGCGTCCCCGCCAGGCTGAGATGCTCGCACGGCGGTGGAACAATGCAACGGCTGCTGAATGTCGCCGACAAAGTGGAGTAGAAAGCGCAAGTTTGTAGCCTGGTCGGTGGGTGTGGCATTGGTGCTTTGCAACGAGGCGATGTTTTGCCGAATGGCTTGCACCACATCAAACGATGCCGGACTAACACCGCCGGTGGAAGTGCCATCGAGACTGAACGGCAGATCAATGTAATGCCAGATGTTGTAGGCCGAGGTGAAACTTTTTATATCGTCGGCCCAACAGGCGGCGGTCACGAAGGTGTTGTTGTAGTTGCTGGCATAGTTGACCGTCGTGGCGATGAGCGCGTCACAGCGGATCTTCACGGCGGCGTCCAGGTGATTGTATGCGATCTGCGCCACGGTCATGTGACCCTCGGCATTCCAAGCATGAACCGGCGCGGGACTTGCCAACGCCAAGCCGAGCACCATCACCAGTTTGGTCAATTGAGCTTTCAAGGTGGGCCAGTTTAACGCCGGCCCCAAGTTATCGCAACTGCGGTGGCAATCAAACGCCGCCGAAAAACTAATCACAACCGCAAGCTGGCGGATTGTATAATCCCGCTTCCTTCAGCGAAAAACGGCTGCTATGGTTCCGTGGTGATACGGCGACGAAACTGTCATGGCTGAAATTCAGCGGCAATCCCAGGGCTTTCTGGCCAAGTTCACCGTCCTCCTGGGCGCGCAACGCGAGTTGTGGATCACACTCGCCGCCAAGTTTCTCAACTTCGCCGCTTACGCCGTCACCAATTACACGCTGAAACTCTGGCTTTCCTCCGAGTTCGGTTACAACGACCAACAAGCACTCGCCATTGTCCTGGCGTGGTCGTTGACCATGACCGTGGTCACCGTGCTGGCCGGCTCGCTGACGGATGCGCTGGGGATGCGGAAGACTTTTTTTCTCGGGGTCTGGATTTGTCTCGTCGCGCGCGGCGTCATGGTGTTCGCCAATGTGAAATGGGTGGCGCTGGCGTTCGGCCTGTTTCCGCTGGCCATCGGGGAAGCCCTGGGCACGCCGGTGCTGGTCGCGGCCATCCGCCGTTATTCCACGACGAAACAGCGTTCCATTTCGTTCTCCCTTTCCTACACGATGATGAACATCGGCACGTTTGCGGCGTTGAGCGTATTTGACTGGGTGCGGCACGGCCTGGGTGAACATGGACAGCTCACGCTGCCGCTGGCTGGCGTTTCCCTCACAACGTATCGGACTTTGTTTCTCGTGAGCTGGGGCATCGAGTTGTTGCTGCTGCCCCTGCTCTGGTTCATCCGTCGCGGCGCGGAAGCCACGGATGACGGGGTGATTTTCACGCCGGAGAAAGTCCGATCGGTCGGCACAAACCTGTGGAATTCTTTCTTCAACACCATCCGGGAAAGTGCCCGGGACACCGTGCGGCTGTTTGCCGGCCTCTTGAAGCAGAACGGATTTTACCGGCTGCTCGTCTTCCTGATGTTGATCGCGTTTTTGAAACTGATCTTCATGCAGATGTATTACGTGTATCCACAATTCGGCATCCGGGTGCTCGGCGAGGGCGCGCCGGTCGGCAAATTGTGGGGCATCAACAGCCTCATCGTCATTTTTCTCGCGCCCCTGGTCGGCGCGCTCACACAACGGTTTTCGTCGTATGGCATGGTCACCGTGGGGGGGATTATTTCCGCCGCCTCGGTGTTCATCATGGCGTTGCCGACGGCGTGGTTTCAGGTTTGGGCCGACGGCACGTTTGGGGATTTGATCGGGCACCGTTATCTCCATCTCTCCGGCGCGGTGCATCCCTATTACGTGATGATCACGCTGTATGTGATCGTGCTGTCGGTCGGGGAGGCGTTCTACTCGCCGCGCGTTTATGAATACGCCTCGGCCATTGCACCCAAGGGCCAGGAAGCCTCCTACTCCGCGCTCTCCTACATTCCGTTTCTGCTGGCGAAATTATTGATCGGCACTTTCTCCGGCGTGCTGCTGGCGACGTATTGTCCGGCGGTGGGCGAGCGCCATTCGGAAACGATGTGGCTCTTCGTCGCGCTGACGGCCACCATTGCGCCAATCGGGTTGATTGCCTTGCGCCGGCTCATCCGCGTGCCGGAAGCGGGGCGAAGCAATTAGGCCTGAATTCCAAAATGCAACGGGGAGCGCACGCGCCCCGTGTGCGGTTTTCCGCGCCCTCGCGGAAAGCGAAGCGAAAAAAAACGCATAAAAACGTTGGCTTCAGTGCGCCGCCCGGACTATCCACAACCGATTGCAAAAAGTGGGTGTTAAAGGCAGTCAACGCCGCCTACCATGAAGCAGAAAAAGTGATCTGTGATGCGCCAATTAAACACGGGTTTCATTGGCGGATTGAAACACCTCGTCCAAAACCACACAACTAGAAATGTCACCTTAGAAGCTGGTTGACTTCGGAAGTAAAGCAGGTGTTTGATACGACCTTACAAATTTAGCGTTCGGTTGGGGACCAGAGAAAATTACGACCTGTGAACGACTAGGTTTGTTAAAAAACCTAACAAAACATCACAAACCTAGTGAGTCACACTGATATGAATAAAAAATCACAATTCATCGCCGTCATCGCCACCAGCCTGCTTTTTGCAGGGTGTTCTTCCTCGCGTGTCATTCAAACATCAGGGCCGGAAACCAAAACAATCAAAGTATCCGAAGTGGTTGTTGCGGCTAAACCGGATTCGGTGTCAGAAGGAGTAGCAGCATCTTACAACTCGTATTCCATGTCTGGTGTGATCAGACAGTCTTTGATGAATGAGTTGAAGAAAAAAGGGAAAATTAGCGATTCTGGCGATCTTGTAGAAGTCAGCGTCACTGGATTTCGTATGCGCCCGGGAGTGACTGTCGTATGGGTGGGAATCATGGCCGGAAGCGATTCTTTTTCAGCCACAGTATCAGTCAAGCGCGGTGACAAGGTTCTAAAAACATTCGATGTCAGCGCCCGCAATTCAGACAGCTTCTGGAGCGCATTGGCAATGTTCAGAGTGTCGGCCAACACTCGCGCCGAACGATTCAGCCACACGATTGCCAGAAAAATAGCCGACAAACTTTAACCAATTAAGATATGGAAATATCTTTGTTAGCGGTCGCTCATTCAGAATCGCACTGGTTTATCGTGATTGCGCCACCACCGATGTGACCAAAACCGGAAAGGGCCATCTGTGGCTACTGGCGTGGCCGTGCATTTCAAATAGCCAAGCGTTTCAGGCAGTGTGCGGCGGACTTGCCTCAATTGCCTTGACGCCTCACTTCTCGATCAGCCCGTCACCGACATAAATGCGGTAGTCCTTGATGCGGCCGCCGACGGAACCGTCTCCCTGTCTCGGAGTGTAGCGAAAACCGGAAACCGTCCGCGTCTGGCCGAGATTGATCACCAGCCGGTGCGGATGATTCGGCTGCGCATTGCCCCATTGCGTGTGCCAGAAGTTCGCCGTCTGCCCGTCAATCGCATTCTCCGCCGTGCCGTCCTCCTTGTCGCGCTCTTCGCTGTCCACGTAAGCAATCGTCCAGCCCTCGTGACTGAGCGACTTGCCAGATTCGTCCAGCAAATCCAGTTCAGCAACTGCGGCAAAGGCTTTTCCATCCTGCGCGTTCAATGATTCAAGACAGAAGAAACGGCCCTTGGTTGACGGCGCGATTTTTATTTCCTGCATCGCTCCGCCGGTTGAAAAAGTTCCGGCCTGCACGGGCGTGACGGACGCCAGGTTCAAAGTTGCCTTGGGTCTGCGCGCTTTGGCGAAATCCAGTTCGGGCCGCAGCTCGTTCAGAATGGGTTGCTCCAGACCAGCGATGACGGGTTGCTCCGGTCCGAGCAGATCAAGGATGATGATTTCATTTTCCCCTGCCTTGAGCCAGGGACCAGGAACGTAAGCCGTCTGTGTCGGGCCGATGTTCCAATAGCGTCCGAGACAGTGGCCGTTCACCCACACCACGCCTTTGCCCCAACTGCGCAGGTCGAGGAAGGTGTCGCCCGGTTTTTCCACGGCCAACTTCACGCGCCAGAACGCGGGGCCGTTGGACTTGGCTGCCGCGCTGTAATGCAAACTGGCAAGAAACTTTTCATCATCAAGTGGAAGCTTGAAGACCTGCCAGTTGTCCAGTTCCGCGCCGGAGAATTTGACGGGCGTGTGGAGTCCTTTGCGGTCGTGAACTTCCCCGCCGAAGTTCACGCGGCCCACGGCTTCGACGAGGATGTCCAACTGAGTTTCCTTTTTGCGTTCGGGCAAAGGCAGCTTGTAACTTCCGCTGCGCCGATCCATCACGCCAATCCGTTCGCCGTTGAGATACACAAAACCAAAATCATGCACCGAGGCAGCGGATAAAGTCACCGCCGGCCCGGTGGGCAGCGTCGTGCGATACAACATGCAGCCGTAACCTTGGTCAAACTGCTCCATGGTCAGCGTCGCGGGATCATTGGGACGAAATCCGTTGCCGAGATTGGCGAACACCGGGGCGCACTCAGTCGCTTCCGTGGGCGCGATGGTGATGACGGGATTGTTTGCCGGCGGTTCAGGAATCGTTTCGCCGGGCAGCAGATGCTTGGCGAACAAATCGCGGGTTTTGAAAAATTTGTCCGTCGTCCAACCCGCTTCACTGATGGGCGCATCGTAATCGTAACTCGACGTGTCCGGCTTGAAAGGCCGATCCGCGCCGGACCACAGGCCGAACGATGAACCACCGTGCGCCATGTAGATGCTGAACGAACCGCCTGCGTTCAGCATGTATTCGAGGTCGGCGAGATAGGCGTTCATCTTGCCCAGATGATGCGGCGCACCCCAGGTGTCAAACCAGCCGGGATAAAACTCGCCGCACATCAACGGGCCTTGCGGAAGAATTTCGCGGAGCGCCTTGAAGCCATTCACCGCATCGGAACCAAAGTTCACCACGGGAAAAAGGTCGGCGCGATACCCGTTCTTGAGATCAGAGCGCGGGTTGCAGGCAAACAACGTTACCTCGAAACCAGACTCAATCATCGTCTGCCGCAGCGCGCCCATGTATTCGGCATCCTTGCCATAAGAGCCGTATTCGTTTTCCACCTGCACCATGAGAATCGGACCGCCTTTGGTGATCTGCAACGGACCGAGGACGCGACCCACTTCTTTGAGATAACTTTTCGCCGCGTTAAGATAATGCGGATCGCGGGAGCGCAACTTGATGTCCTCAGTCTTCAGGAGCCACCACGGAAAGCCGCCCATCTCCCACTCGGCGCACGCATACGGTCCCGGCCGCAGGATGACCCACAGCCCTTCTTCCTGCGCGATGCGGCAGAACTCGGCGGCGTCTGCCTGACCGGACCAGTTGAACACGCCCGGATGCGGCTCGTGCATGTTCCAGAAGAGATAGGCGCAGACGGTGTTCAAGCCCATCGCCTTGGCCATTTGCAAGCGATGACGCCAGTATTCACGCGGCACGCGCGGCGCATGGATTTCGCCGCAGCGGATTTGAAACCGTGCGCCGTCGAGCAGAAAATCATTGGTGCCGATGGCGAACGTGTGTTTGGCGGGCGAATCGTTGGTTTCTGCCGCGACAAGTTTTACAGTCGTGAACAATGTGGCTACGAGGATTGCAAAAGTAGGGAGACGCAGTTTCATGAAATGTAAATCGGTGTTCAGATGCAGAGCGTGATAACACAGGAAGCGGAAGTGAGTAAATGGAATTTGTTGAAGAACCATTCCGCGCCACGCAGCGGCTTCGGGGCAGAACGTCGCCTTTTCTATAATTAGTCCGAAGCCGAGGCCCGCGCCGTGGTGAGAACCGCCCACCGCGACTTGAACATCCAGACTAACGCGGGATTAAAAAGCTTGGTGCGTGCCAGCGCGCCAATGGGTTTCCAATACCGATAATGGAGGCCAAAAACCAACCAAACCGGCAAAAAAGTTCCACCGTGACTGGAAAAACTTTCCCTAACCGGTAAAAAATGCCTCTAAGATTACTCCAATCTTGAACAAGATTGCTCTGATGTTGTTGAAGATTGCTCTGATGTTGTTGAACTTTGCTCCAATGTTGTTGAACTTTGCTCTGATGTTAGTGAGGTTTGCTCCAATCTTGGTGAAGAATGCTTCAAAATTGAGGCAGCGCCGCCGCCAGCCCAGCTACGCCTCCTCCGTGTGGAACGCATAATGACCGGCCCGCAACTTGGCCCGCACCACGTCCGACAACCTCCGGCGCGGCGCACCGGCTTCTGGCTTTGAGACGGCAGGCAGGGCAGAAAACAGCCAATAACCTTGACCAAGCCACTAAAAACAGCCAGTTTCACCCCATGAAGCTAAAAGGATATAGGCAGAACCAACGTTC
>JANYDP010000106.1 GCA_025363535.1 Verrucomicrobiota bacterium
CCTTCGTATTTGCTGTTCTGCCCCCAGTTCGACGCGACAATGTCAATCCGTCCATCGCCATCAAAATCCCCGACCGCCACGCCGTTCCACCACCCGGTGAACTTGTCCAAGCCCCACGCCGCCGTCGCATTCGTGAAACCACTGCCCGTGTTGATCAAAATTTGAATCGCGCCCCACTCACAACCCACGATCAAATCCGGCCGCCCATCGCCATTCAAATCCGCAAACACCGCCGACGTCACCAGGCCCAATTTATTCAACGCCTTGACTGCCGCGCCGGTGACTTCGGTAAGTTGACCTTGGGCATTGTGCACAATCAGCATCGAGTCCGACGGTTCAGGATACCGATTGAACCGCGCGCGCCCGCCGACAAACAAGTCGAGCGTCCCGTCGCCGTCCACGTCCGCCAACGCCAGCGGGCCCGTGGAATTATTTCCGCGTGTGACATGCGGGCCGGACGACCAGGTGTTCGACGAAGTCAGGCTCACAAATTGTGCGGCGTCCTTGAGCGTGGGATCTTCCCACGACGACACGCCGAGCAAGAGCGAGACGCCCGCGTCCTTGCCGCCGTAGCCGAGTACGCTCGTGAGATCAAGCCGTGCGCCCATTTGCTGATCCCTGGAATTGAACGGCGCGAAATGCCCGTCGCCGAGATTTTTGTAGATACCGATCAGCCCGCCGCGCGATGTGCCGATGATCAAATCATCCAGCCCGTCGCCGTTCAAATCAAACCAGCTCACGCCCGGCCCCAGCCGGCTCAAACGATTCGGCAACAGCGGCTGTGCCTCGAAATCGTTGAAAACATTTTCGCGGTTTGTGTGATTGAGCTTTACGCTCACGTCTTCAAACAGCGGATCGGGTTTGCTGGCAACTTTTGACGGCGCGGCCGTCGTGTTGGTTTCCGTGATGACATAAAGCTGGTTCGCTTCCACGCTGGCAACTTCCGTCACAAGGCCATCGCGCCACGTCACCTGCAATTTGTAAGGCGACCAATCTTGCCGCGCCGCAAACGCCAGCGTGTAATCGCCGCCCGAAGCGTAGCGCCCGCCGGAAATCATCTCCTGTTCCTGCGTTTTTTTGCCGATCAATTTCACCTTCGCGCCGACGCCAAAAGTGTTCGGCGTACGGCCTTTCAACTTCACCGCGATACGCGGCGCGGCGCAGTCGTTGCGGTAAATTTCCGGTGCCCCGTCCGCGTTGTTAATGACGATGTCGAGGTCGCCGTCGTTGTCCAAATCGCACACGACCATGCCGCCGTGCGGGCGTTCGGCGTGGATGCCGTAGCGCTCACCGACTTCTTCAAATTTCAAATCACCCAGATTGCGGAACAGCTGGCAGCGCGCGTTCAGGATCGGCATGTTGCGACGGTATTCCTCCATATCCTGAATCTTCGACATGGATTTTCTGCGGGAGAACATCGCATCGGCATCCAGGTAATCCTGCAAGTTACCGCAGGAAATCAGCAGGTCGGGATAGCCGTCAAAATCCGCGTCGAAAAAAATCGCGCCCCAGGTCCACTCGCTCGCGGCAAGGCCGGAGTAAAAGGCAATCTCAGCGAACGTGTTGTCCCCACGATTAAGGAAAAAAGTGTTCTGAGTGTATTGCGGAATCAAACCGTAGTTGTCCGTCTGCGGCGTGCCGGGCATGGCAATGCCGCGTTGCCTCTGACGACGCGAATAATCACGGCTCAACATGTCGCCGACAAAAAAATCCAGCGCGCCGTCGAGGTTCACATCCGCGCCATCCACGGCCATCGAGCCAAAACTCTGATGCCGTAACGTCTCCATCGGAGCGAGCGTGAAATGGCCGTGACCGTCGTTCCACCAGAAACGGTCGGGCGTGTGAAAATCATTGCAGACGTAGAGATCAGGAAAACCGTCGCCGTTGAAATCGCGAAACTGGGCGGCGAGTCCCGAACCGTCCAGCGGACCGGGCGGCAGCGAGCCAGGCGGCATCGTGAAGTGCGAGGCATCGGCAAGTTTGAAGTGGCCGTGGCCGTCATTCAAATAAAGCACGTCCGGCTCGCCCTTCTCATAAAGCCCGCCGCCTTGCGCGTAGAATTGATCTCTGAACTGCGGCGAGAGTTCCTTGCCGTCGCGCACGCGTTCCCATTCCTTGCTCAACTCGGAACCGATTTCAATGTGGTCATCCAGATACGAACGACTGCGGTAGTTGCAAATGTAAATGTCCAGCGCGCCGTCGCCGTCCACGTCCGCCACCGCGATGGAAGTGCTGGCGAGTTTCGATTCGCGTCCGGGAAAACTCATGTCCTCGGTGAATTTCCCCTTGCCGTCATTGATGAAAAGCCGGTTCGGCCCGCCGCGCGCGGTGACAATTAAATCCAGTGCGCCATCGCCGTTCACGTCGGCGAACGTCGCCGCAATCGAGTGTTGCCCTGGACACGCGACGCCCGCGCTCGCCGTGATGTCTTCAAATTTCCAATTGCCAAGATTGCGATACAAAACATTGTTTCCATCGCTCGAACAAAAATACAGATCGCACAAGCCGTCGCCGTCCACGTCGCCCGCCGCGACGCCGGTGGGAATCAAAGTGTAGAGCGAGCGCGTCTGGCTAGAGACGAAGTTGGTGAAGGTGATGCCAAGCTGCGCGGGCTGCAACGCCACGAAACCCGGCGCAGCGCTGCCGGTCACTTGCAGCGGAACGGATTCGGCGGCGACGCCAGCAAAGACAAATCCCGCCGCGAGCAGCGGCCCGGCGAGAATTTTTTTCAGACCAAGTCCGCCCACTCCCGATCGAGACGGCGGCCGACGCAATTCATGCTTCAGACAAATCATAGGATGCTGGGTCGGCAAAGTTATTGAATGCGCGGCGCAAAAAACAGAAATTAATGCAGCCGGGACAATGTTTTTATTTTCTCCAACGCAATCGGGTTCGCCGAATCGCGCTTGAGGACTTCTTCAAATTCAGCCAAGGCCCCGGCATTGTTATTTTCATTCATCAAAGCCAGCCCAAGATTCAAATGTGCCTCGACCGAGTCAGGCGCCAGCCGGATCACCGTGCGAAACTCCGCCTCGCCTTCGGGCAGCCGGCCCGCGCGCAGCAATTCCAATCCGAGCAGAAAATGCGCCGGCACCAAGCCCGGCGACAACCGCGCCGCCTCGGCAAACTGTTGCCCGGCCTCGGCGCGATTTTTCAACGCGGCGTAACATTGGCCGAGCGCAAGATGCAGCAGCGGATCGGGCGGGCTGGTCTGGATGGCGGCGCTGTAGTTGGTGACCGCCGCGTCAAACCAGCCACGCTCCTGACAAAATTTTGCGAGCGTCGCCAGGGCCGCGCCGCCACGGACGGGATGGGCCAGCGCCTGGTGAAAACAAGCCTGCGCCTCGTCTTTCTGTCCGTCTGCTTCGAGCAGCAACCCCAGCGCGAGCCAGCTCAAACCAAACACCGGCTTGAGCGCCACCGCTGCCGGTGATGCGTCCGTTGCCGCTGATCTTGTAGGTGACTGCATTGTTCGTGACCAGGACGCCACCGGGGCTGACCGTCGTGACGAGGTTGACATTGGGAGTGCCGAGCGCCTGATCGTCAAAGATGGCGCGGGTGCCCTGATAGAAAAATTGCGGAGTGCCGGCGAGCGCATCAATCCAGTTGGTTGTAATTTGAATATCCCAATTGCCGCCCGCCAGACCTTCCCAGCGCGGCTGGAAGACGGAGGTGACATTGAGATCAATGGTCGAGTTCGGCACGTTCGTAACGAGATTGCCGAAGACGCCGGGCGGCAAGGTGCCGAGTGCGAGGTTCCCGCTGCCCGCCAATGTGCTGAAGCTGATCAACGGGAATTGTCCCACGCTCAAGCCGCTGGTGGGATCAACATTGATGGTGACGGTTCCATTCAAGGTCACCGGGTCGGCGCTGACATTGAGCGGAGCGGAACCCACAGGCGGATTGCCGAAGGAACCCAGACTGAAGGTCAACGCTCCACCGGTGGAGGAACCAACCGTCAGCGAACTGGCCGTCATTGACGAACCGAGCAAATCCAACACTTGCACACCCAAGGATGTGCCGTCGGCCATTGAGATAGGCCCGCCACTGTAGTTGTGGGTGGTCAGGTTCAAAGTGCCGTTGGCCACCACGGTCGGGCCGACATAGTAGAGAGATCCCGACAGGGTGAGCGAACCCGAACCCTGCTTGGTCAAACCGCCGCCGGTGTAG
>JANYDP010000120.1 GCA_025363535.1 Verrucomicrobiota bacterium
TTCGATCTGGGCCAGCGACAGTTCCTTTGTCTCATGTGCTTTCATGGTGCATTCGCTCTCGTGCAGTTGTTGTTCTTCTTATCCATGAGGAACCAAACACCAACATTCTGGGGGTACTGTCAAGATGCACACATGGCGAAGTATCGTATCGGCCATGCGTGCCATGATGCAGATCACCAAAGCCCTCGCCGACCCGAACCGGGTTCGCATCCTTCTCGCGTTGCGGAAAAGGGAGCTGTGTGTCTGCCAGATCGTGGAACTGCTTCAGTTGGCACCGTCCACGATTTCCAAGCACCTCTCGATCCTCAATCACGCCGGGCTGATTGTGTCGCGCAAGACGGAGCGCTGGGTTTACTGCCGGCTGCCGGGCCGGGGGGCACCGGTGGTGGTCCGCGAGGCCATTGACTGGGTGAACAAGTCGCTGGTGCAATCGGCCGAGGTTGAGTTGGACCGCCGGCGGCTGCAAAAAATTTTGAAGTTTGATCCAACCCAGATCTGCCAGCGGCAAAAGTAGCGCCCGCGTTCCGGCGCGGGCCAGGTGCGGCTAGGCCAGATCGTTTCCCCCGAAAAACCGGTCTGCCTCCGATCTGGGGTGATAAGAATCTTTACATGTTCCTTCACTTTGGATTTGTTGAGGGTCTATATGAACATTGGTCGTAACGGTTTTACATTATGCGGTCTGCTCTGGTGCGCGGTGATCGTCCTGGGTGGTTGCGCCGCCACGCCCGAGGAGCAGAAAGAAAAAGTCAAGGCCGCCGCCGTCAGCACGCTGCGCGTTCACCTGGAAGCCCCCACCGCCCAGATGGACTTCACCGTCCGCGTGCCGGTGAACCGGGAGCCGCCCGTCACGCTCACGGTGGACAAGGAGCCGTTCCTAACCGAAGCGGACGTGACCGAAGCCCGGCTCATCGAGGTGGTGGGCGGGTTTGATTTGCAAATCCAGTTTGATCATCACGGCAGCCTGTTGCTGGAGCAGTGTACCACGTCCAATCCGGGCCGCCGGTTCGCCGTGTTCAGCCAGTTTGGCACCACCGCAACGGAAAGCCGCTGGCTGGCCGCGCCCGCCATCGCCCGGCGCGTTACCAGCGGGACGATCACTTTCACGCCCGACGCTTCGCGCGAAGAAACCGAACGCGTGGTGCTCGGTTTGAACAACGTCGCCAAGAAAAACAAGGAACAAAACCGATGGTAGCCGCAGCGGTTCGCCGACTTTCCGGCCTGCTGGTATTGGTGCTTTGTCTCGTGACGGCGCCTGTTGTTTGGGCCCAGCCCTTTCAACTGCCCACGGCAAACCACGCTCTGTTTGAGCCGGGCCAGGAGGAGAAATTTTTCGTCGGCACCACCGGCAAGCCATGGAACAGCGGGTGTTTCGGCTGCGTCCGCAGCGAAGGCTGGCAGATGCACGAGGGCCTGGACATCCGCTGCCTGCAACGCGACCAGCATGGCGAGCCGACCGATCCCGTGCTGGCGAGCGCCGACGGTACGGTGGCGTACGTCAGCATGAAACCGGCACTGTCGAATTATGGCAACTACGTCGTCGTGCGGCATCAAGTGGAAGGCTTGGAAATTTACTCGCTCTACGCGCATCTCAGCGCCGTTGTGCCGGGGTTGAAGGCGGGGCAGACCGTGAAGGCCGGCGAGCGCATCGCGACGATGGGCCATACGGCCAACACGCATGAACGCATCACGAAGGACCGCGCGCACGTTCACTTCGAGTTGAATCTGTTCGTCAACGATCGGTTCTCCAGTTGGTTCAAAAAGTCCAACCCCGGCGAGCGCAACGATCATGGCGAGTTCAATGGCCAGAATTTGCTCGGCCTGGATCCGCGTTTGATTCTGCTCGGCGAGCGCGAGGAGGGCGCGAAATTCAGCCTCGTGAATTTCATCCGCGACCAGCCCGCGTTGTGCCGGGTGCTCGTTCGGAAGATGGATTTTCCCTGGCTGAAACGCTGCGCGCCCTTGATCCGGCCGAATCCCGTGGCGCACAAGGAGGGCGTGGCGGGTTATGAAATCGCGCTGAACTTCAACGGTCTGGCGTTTGAATTGATTCCCCGCGCCGTCTCCGAGATCAAAGGCAAAGGCAAATACCAACTGCTTTCCGTCAACGAAGCCGAGCAGAAAAAACATCCCTGCCGCAAACTGGTCGTGCAAAAAGGCGGGCGTTGGGAGCTGACCCCGCACGGTGAGAATTTGCTGGAACTCGTGACCTATTGAGGTGGCAGAGGCAAACGGCGCGCGGTGGTGTCCCGTGCCGATGGCAGGTTTTATTCGTTTGATGTTATCTGATATTGCGGGCTTATGCGCGGTGCCGTGAAGTTCGATTTGCGCTGGCAACATCCATCAGAGGTTTGGCAATAAATGAGCGAGCTTTCAAGGATGCAACCAAAAGAAAAACGAGCGTCCGATGCTGGCACGCTCGTCTGCGATCTGGGGAGGGAACTTGCGTTTAGAACGCCGGGGCGATCCGGACTTTTTCGCCGGGCGCGACGACGAGGTCTTCGCCTTTGGCCCAGACGGCGTCGTTCAAGAGCAGTTTGACTTTCAACTTCTCGTCGGCTTCGCCGGACCATTGCCAGGTACAGCCGTCCACGTTGGTGAGCGGAATGCCCTGGTTCCAGTTGAGGCCTTTGCCTTCGCCGCGCAGATACAGCGTGTTGCCGAAGCCCACGTCAATCTTGGCTTCGATGGTGGCGCTGCGGCTGGCTTTGGCGATGGGCTTGGCTTCCGCGACGGGCGCGGGTGCTGCCTTGGCCACGGGCGCGCTGGCTTTGGCGGCCACGGGCTTGGTTTCCACGACGGGCTTGGCCACAACTTTGGCCGGGGCGGCGGTCGCGGTGAAGGGATTTTTTTTGCTGGGGGAGCTTTTAACGGATTTCGGAGGTTTCATAGTTTAATTTCAGTTTCGTTTTTTTTCAGACTGTGCAATTCCGTACAGACGGAACACGCATTATATGCCAAAGGCACGTTCGGGCGTCAAAGAGCAATTCATATTCCGGTTTGCATGGTGGCACGGTTTGCAGCTTCAAGGTAGTGACAACGCGGTGACTTTTTCGTTCGTTAAAATTTGAAGTTCCACCCGTTCGTCGCATATCGGTCGCGCGCCAGCGACTGAATCCGTTCGTGCGGGCAGTTTTCCAGCGGCAGCCCTGCGGTCCAGGCCTGACACATTACCTGTTTCACCGCCGCCGCGCTGACGGGCAGGTTCGTGATGAAGTCCGCATGTGGACGGCCCTGCCGGTAATCCGGCTCCAGGGAAGGCATGGCCAGAAGCTTCTCGACGAGCGACAGATCAAAGTTCAGGAGAAACGTGCCGTGAAACAGCAGGTGCGCTTTTTTTCGGCGCTGGGCGTTGCCAGAAAATTTCAATCCGTTCATGGCCAAGTCGGTGTGGCCACTGACGGAAATTTCGGCTTCTGACTTCTGACTTCTGACTTCTGACTCTACCGCCGCCCGGTTGCGTTCCATGATGAAGCGGTTTGCGGAATTGATGCTTGCGCAGGGGCCGCCTTCCTCAATGTTCAGGATCAGCGAATAATTCAGCACCCCCGGGCCTTGCAACACCGTGCCTCCGCCGCTGCAACGGCGCAGGATCGGCACTTGGCTGGCCGCGCAGGCGGCCGCGTGGACTTCGGTCGCAACCTTGTTGGCGTAGCCGACGACAACGAAAGATTCGCGCGGCTCCCAGAAGCGAAGAATCTCCGGGCCATCCGTCTCGTCGCACCAGTCTAGCAGGGCTTCGTCGGCGGCGAGATTTTCGCCGGGCGTGGCGAAGGTCAGGTCGAGCAGGTTCATCGGGCGTGGAGATGTGCCGGGTGCCCGCTCAGATATTTTGGCTGGTGTACGGCGGCCGGGTTGGGTTTAATCTGCGCCTTGCCGGAGTCGCAACCTGCAAGTTGAATTTTCCCGTTAATTGCATTTGAACTGAGTAATACATTGAAACCACCAAAAAAAGAAAAAGGTTCGTCGTCGTCACCGCGTTCGTTGCCCAAGGGTGGTGACAATGGTGACAAAGTCCTGGCGTCGCTGGAAGCCCTGCTCGAAATCTCGCTCACGCAGCAAGGCCCGGAAAAGACCGCGCAGTTTTTGAGCAGCATCACCAAGCGCCTGCACGCCGCCGGGGTGGCCGCACCGCGTCCGGTCAGCACGCCGTACATCAACTCCATCCCGCTCGAGGACCAGCCGGCGTTTCCCGGCGACTGGCAGATGGAAGTCCGCATCAAGAGCCTCATCCGCTGGAACGCGATGGCGATGGTCGTGAAGGCCAACTCCACCACCAACGTCGGCGGCCACATCTCCACCTTCGCTTCCGCCGCGACGCTTTACGAAGTGGCGTTCAACCATTTCTTTCGCGGGCGCACGGAAAATTTCATGGGCGACCTGATTTATTTTCAAGGCCACGCCACGCCCGGAGTTTATGCACGCGCTTATCTCGAAGGCCGGTTGGAAGAAAAGCACTTGCAAAATTTCCGCCAGGAACTCGCGGAAGGCGGCGGGCTTTCGTCCTATCCGCATCCGTATCTGATGCCAGACTTCTGGCAGTTCCCCACGGTCTCCATGGGCCTCGGCCCCATCATGTCCATCTATCAGGCGCGCTTTAATCGCTACCTGAAAGCGCGTGGCTTTATCACCGGCGAAGAGCAGAAAGTCTGGGCGTTTCTCGGCGACGGCGAAACCGACGAGCCGGAAAGCCTTGGCGCGATCACGCTGCCGGCCCGCGAAAATCTCGACAACCTCGTCTGGGTCATCAACTGCAACCTGCAACGCCTCGACGGTCCGGTGCGCGGCAACAGCAAGATCATCCAGGAACTCGAAACGCTTTTCCGTGGCGCGGGCTGGAACGTCATCAAGGTCATCTGGGGCAGCGACTGGGATGACTTGCTCGCGGCGGACACGAGCGGCCTGCTGCTCAAGCGCATGGAGGAAGCCATTGACGGCGACTACCAAAAATATTCCGTCGAACCCGGCAGCTACACGCGCAAACATTTCTTCGGCAAATATCCCGAGTTGCTCAAACTCGTGCAGCACTTGACCGACGAGCAGATCACCAAGCTCCTGCGCGGCGGCCACGACACGAAGAAAGTCTATGCCGCCTACAAAGCGGCGACGGAACACAAGGGCCAGCCGACCGTCATCCTCGCCAAAACCATCAAAGGCTACGGCCTCGGTGAAGCCGGCGAAGGCCGCAACATTTCGCACCAGCAGAAAAAAATGAACGAAAAGGAGCTGCGCGAGTTTCGCGAGCGCTTCAAGATTCCGGTCAGCGACGATGTCATTGCCGAGACACCGTTCTATCGTCCGCCGGCGGACAGTCCCGAAATCAAATACCTGCTCGAACGCCGCAAGGCTGTGGGCGGATTTGTGCCGCAACGCAAAATCACCGCGCCGCCGCTGGACGTGCCCAAGCGCGAGGCCTTCACGGAATTTTTCAAAGGCTCCGGAGCGCAGGAAGTTTCCACCACGATGGGTTTCGTGCGCCTGCTCACCACGCTGCTGCGCAACAAGGCGATTGGCCGCAACATCGTGCCGATCATTCCCGACGAGGCGCGCACGTTCGGACTCGACGCCCTCTTCCGCGAGATCGGCATCTACTCGCCGAAAGGTCAGCTCTATCAGCCGGTGGACATCAAATCGTTGCTCTACTATCACGAGGCGAAGGACGGACAGATTCTCGAAGAAGGTATTTCAGAGGCGGGTTCAATTGCTTCCTTCGTCGCGGCGGGCACCAGCTACGCCACGCACGGGCAGCACATGATTCCGTTTTACATCTACTACTCGATGTTCGGTCCGCAGCGCGTCGGCGACCAGATGTGGCTCGCGGGCGACATCAAGGCCAAGGGTTTCATGATGGGCGCGACTTCCGGCCGCACCACGCTCAATGGCGAAGGTCTGCAACACCAGGACGGTCACAGCCTGCTGCTTGCGAGTACCATTCCGACGCTCATCGCGTACGACCCGGCGTTCGCCTACGAAATTGCCATCATCATCGCCGACGGCATGAAACGCATGTTTGCCGAGGGCGAAGACGTGTTCTACTACATGACGCTCTACAATGAGAACCATCTCATGCCCGCGATGCCGCTCGGTGTGGAAGATGGAATCTTGAAAGGTCTCTACCGTTTCAAAGCCGGAGCCGAAGGCAAGAAACTTAAGGCGCACATTTTTGGCAGCGGCCCGATCATCAACTCCGCGTTGAAGGCACAGGAAATTCTCGCCGAACGTTACGGCGTTTCCGCCGATGTCTGGAGCGCGACGAATTACAAGTCCCTCCGCAACGACGCCCTGTGCTGTCAGCGTTGGAACATGCTGCATCCGACGGCGCCGCCGCAAAAATCCTACGTCGAAACCCTGCTCGCGAAGGAACAGGGTGTATTCGTGGCGGTGTCCGACAACATGCGGATCGTACCCGACCAAATTGCGCCGTGGGTTCCAGGCGGATTGACGACGCTCGGCACGGACGGCTTTGGCCGCAGCGACACGCGCACGCGGTTGCGGCGCTTTTTCCAGGTGGACACCGAATCCACCGTCATCGGCACGCTCTACGCGCTGGCCGAGAAGGGCCAGATCAGCCGCGAGGTGGTGGCGCAAGCGATCAAAGACCTCGGCGTGGATCCGGAAAAAGTGCAGCCGCAGATTGTGTGAGCGGCGGTTTGAAAGCTATTTTGTTGGCGGAGACACTCCGAGGCTAAGGCACAAAACGGATGCGCCAAAAATTGTTTATGGTCGAATCGGGTGTGTTGGTGAATACTATAACTTATCCGGCTTCAATTTGAGACTCCTCACGTTGTCTCCTACAAAAACAACATCCGCCGCGCCGTCAGTGAAACCCTGTTGGGGTTTGGTTCATTTTGACGGTTGACCCAGGGTAGCTCATTCCTCGCAACCCTTGGGCTGGATGCTGAAATCGCTTTGGGATTTTTTGCGTTCGGCATTTTCGCGTGAACAACCTACCAGATATTTCCCGCACCGGGAGTGTAACTGTTGCTGACGACGGAGTTGGTGATGAGCGTGTCGCACTGCACCACGCCGCTGAACTTGGACATCCCGGCGTTCACGGTCACCAGCCCTGAACTGATCTCGACTGCGGTGGCATTGAGGGTCACTTTCGCGGCGGCATTCACGGTGATGCCGCTTGATTCGAGCGTCACGGAATTGCCGTTGCTGTCCGCGATCTCAACCGAGCCGGGGCCGTCTTGGAGCGTGAGCTTTTGTCCGCCGGGCGTCTCGACGATGAAACTTTCCTGGCCGGCTTCATCATCCAGCGTGATCTTCACGCCATTGCGGGAACACAGAACTTTTTTGTGGTTGCCCGCGCTCATCGCCTCCGGCGGATGATTGGCCCCACTCCACAATCCGCCCACAACGTAGATGCCGCCGGCCGTGCCGACTCCGAACGCCACCAGCACTTCGTCATTCACGTCGGGCATGAACCCTTGTCGTTGCCCGCCATGAGCGTGGCGACCCGCGCCCAACCTTCGTATTTCCTTCGGAGCGGCAATAAAATCCGCACCTTGATGCGGCCAGCGTCGGTGGGGTCATTGTTGTCCGTCACCAGCGCCGGAAAAAATCCATTGGCAACCGGCACCGTCAACCGCGCGGGCTGACGGTTGGCTTGGGGCTTAATCATCTGGCGCACGGCGGAGGTTTTGACTTTCTTAGCGGGTTGTTTGGTTTTCATATTGCCTTTCTTTGATCCAAAGATCGTTTCGAGACTTACCGGACACTGAAGGCTGCCTGCTTTTGATACCAAGTCAATTTCTTGACCACGCATGGTTCCACAGCGGTGCTAAAGCCAACGCACTCCAAACGCTGTCGCGATTGCCCGGCGTCCGAGAATCTCGCGAAGCGTCTGGACTGCGGCGCGTTTACCGCCGCTTTTGGTTCGCAGATTCGCCTCGCCAGTTTTCTTGACCGGCCAAAACGTGTCGCCCATGCTCGCTTCATGCCGCTCGCGCAAAATATTCTCGCCGAACTCCGTCGCATCGTCAGGACACAAAATGTTCTGACGGAAAAGGAGGACTTGATTCCCTACTCGTTCGACGGCACGGCGGCGCTGAAACAAATGCCAGGCTGTGTCGTGCTCGCTACCACGACGGAGCAGGTCGTCGCGATTTTGAAACTCGCAAACCAGACGAAGACGCCCGTCGTCACGCGCGGATCCGGCACCGGCTTGAGCGGCGGCAGTTTGCCAGTAAATGATGGCATCGTGCTTTGTCTTGTGAAGATGGACAAGATTCTCGAACTGGATCGCGCCAATCTCACGATGCTCGTCGAATGCGGCGTCATCACGCAGACGGTTTCCGAAGCGGCGAACGCGGCGGGTTTGTTTTATCCGCCCGATCCCGGTTCGATGAAAATTTCCACCATCGGCGGCAACGTCGCCGAAAATTCCGGCGGCTTGCGCGGATTGAAATACGGCGTCACTCGCAACTACGTCATGGGCCTGGAAGTCGTACTGCCGGATGGCGAAATTGTCTGGACCGGCAACAAGTGCGTGAAGGACGTGGCCGGTTATTCATTGCGCGATTTGTTCATCGGCTCGGAAGGCACGCTCGGCGTCATCACGAAAGTTTTGCTCAAGCTGATTCCAAAACCCGCCGCGAAGAAAACGCTCGTCGCCACGTTCGCGCAGATGGATACCGCCGCGCAAACCGTGTCGGACATCATCGCCGCGCAGATCATTCCCTGCACGCTGGAGTTTCTGGACCGCATGACCATCCGTTGCGTCGAGGATTACGCAAAGATCGGGCTGCCGCTCGATTGCGAGGCGCTGCTGTTGATGGAAACGGACGGCCATCCCGCCGCCGTTGCCGATGAAGCCGCGAAGATGGAAGCCATCGCGCGCAAGAACGGTGCGCTGGAAATCCGCGTGGCTAAAGATGAAGCCGAGGCGACGAAGCTGGCGACCGCCCGTCGCAGCGCGTTCTCGGCGCTGGCCCGCGTCGCGCCCACGACCATTCTCGAAGACGTGACCGTGCCGCGCAGTGAACTGGCGAAGATGATTCTCTTCGTCGAAGGCGTCGCGAAGAAATATCAACTCCGCATCGGAACCTTCGGCCACATGGGCGACGGCAATTTGCATCCGACGTTTCTCACCGATGAACGCAACAAAGAGGAAATGCATCGCGTCGAGGAAGCCTTCAAAGAAATTTTCGCGGAAGCCATCCGGCTGGGCGGCACCATCACGGGCGAACACGGCATCGGCGTGGCGAAGAAATCTTTCCTGCCTCAGTTTGCCGGCGACGCCCAGATGCGCGTCATGCGCGAACTACGCCGCGTGCTGGACCCAAACGGCATTTTGAATCCGGGGAAGATGTTTTAATCAATCTTGTTTGGGTCAGTTGGCTCTAATAATGATTTAAGAACATCCGAACTGATTGTGAATTTTTTGGGTCTTGGTTTATCTGCCAATGAAGGTTCGTAGCTGGCATCTAAAGCCTTTTTCATTTCTTTTGTCCAAAGGTAACATTCCCGCACATCGTATTCTTTCATAGTGCACATTTTTTTAACCTTTTTTAGGACATCGATTCCGTCTCTTGTTAGTTCCCAGCAATCGCGTTGGTTGTTAAACAGCAATTCGTGTTCGACTCCGTCTTTTCGACCATACGCAATGTCTGTGTTCCAACGAGGTTCTGTTTGAGTAACATAACTTTTCAGATCCTCAGACCTAATATCCAAATAGTGTCTCTGACGAATGTATTCGATGACTTCTTGTTTTCTTGCTGGTCGTCGGGGCATTTCATCTAAAACAAAAAGCAAACAAACCAATCGCTGCAGGTGCTCAGTGTAATTACCTTTCATAACAATACGCTCTGTTTACTTATTTATAATCATTTACGCAGCATTCCAAAACGGACACCGCACCCATCGGCCCGGCTCAACTTCAACCAGCTCCGGAATTTTTCCACACATTCCGGTTTCGCCACCGGACAACGCGGCGCGAAGCGGCAGCCGGGCGGAAAATTTCCCAGCCGCGGCACATTGCCGGGGATGGCGGTCAGCCGCGCAGCATCACCGGAAAGTTTCGGCACTGAATTCATTAACGCTTTCGTGTAAGGATGAAATTGCTTGCGCAACAGTTCGCGCTCGGGCGCGAGTTCGACGATCCGTCCGGCACACATCACGGCCAGGAAATCCTTCCCGCCCAGATGCGCGTAATGCGCGAACTGCGCCGCGCGCTCGATTCCAATGGCGTTTTGAATCCGGGGAAGATGTTTGATTAAAGCGGGGTTCTCGAACTTCGGAAATCGGATTTATTCCGTGCGACTGAGCGGCAAAGTGGCGGTGAATTTTTCCCACAGGCCACGCTCGACATACAGCTCCAGAAAAACCCCGGGGCGCAGTTCATACAACCCCGTCATCAGGCAAGCGTGGTTGGATTTTTCATCCAGTGCCGCGCCGAGTTTCGCCGAGACGATGATGATGGGGGCGGTGGAATCCTCGGGCAGTTGTTCCCACCACCCGACACTTTTGAACGCGCGCAGATACCACGGCAGCGGCCAGTAGCTTTCCGGCGCAACCACTTTCAAGACCGTGTCGGTGCCGGTGGTGGTGAGTTTCGCCAAGGCTTCGATGCGTTGAACCAGCTCACGGCAACCGGCGCTGGTTTGGGAATAGGTGTAGGGATTGCGCGGGCTGGCGGCGAAATCTGCGGCGGCCCGCCGGGCCTGCCAGGCGAGATGAACCGCCACCGAGGCGATGACCGTGAGCGTGAAACCTTTTGCAGCGCGCGAACCGCATAGCCGCAGCAATGCTGCCGCGCCGACACCGGCGAGCAGAATCATGCCGAGCCAGAAATTCAACAGGCACCACGGCGTCTTGTAGGCGATGCCGCTGTAAATGGCGGCGAGCGTGAACGTGTAACCGGCGAGCAGGCGAACGAGGCGGGGACGAAAATCAAAGCGGCGGTTGGTGGAAAACGCGGCGACACTTCCGACCAGTGCCAAAATAAAAATCCCCGCCTCGCTCCATACCGGGCCTTTGGCGGGGTGAAACCAGAGCAGCCTTTCCCAATAAAAAGTCCACGGATGCAGATGCGGGGAAGCGCCGCCCGCGCGGTCGAGCCACGGCAGAAACGTTTTCAGCGAGTCCGCCGGGCCGTGGGCGTTGATGAGAAACGAACTGAAAAAAAGCTGCGCCACGACGAAGGCTGAGAGCAAAGCGAATACAATGTGGGGGCGGCTGAAGCGGGGGATTTTTTTGCCAGCGGTTGGGTGAAGGCGATTCCATAAATGTTCCGCCGCCAAAACAATTCCGCCCGCCACCACAGACAGCACGAAGGTTTCCTTTGTCGCCCACATCAGGCCCAGCCCCGCGCCCGCCAGCAACACCCAGCCCAGCCTGCGTGAACGCGCATAACGCCAGCCGGCCGCGAACGTGAGCAGTGTGAAGAAGATTAGCGGCATTTCGTGGATGAAATAGCGGCTGTAAAAAACCATCGCCGGCGAAACCGCGAGGAACACCGCCGCCCACGCGACGGCCGCGTGGCCGAGTGCGTCGGACAACAACAGGAGGAGCAGCAGCAAGCCGATTCCAAACGCGACGGTGACGACGCGAAGCGTAGCTTCCGAAAGCTCGGCGGAATTTTTTGCGGAACTCAGCCACAGAAACGGCAGCGAGAAATAATGGAGCGTTGGGCCGTGGTATTCCGCAGGGTCGTACTGGTAATGTCCGGTTTCCCACAGCTCAACGAGCTTGGTGGCGTTGACCGCCTCGTCGCTGTGCAACGGGCGGTCCGCCAATTTCGGGCAGCGCAAAACCAGCGCGCCGACGAACGCCAGCAGCCAGACCAGTGCGCTCCAGCGTTTCATTGCTCAGACCAGCGCAGATGGTTACGACTGCGGCAGCGTGCCGTAGGTGAGAGCAGGCAGTTCCTTGCCGTCGCCGTTGGTGATCTTGCGCGTCTTCTCGTCGAAGAGGCAGGTCTGGTTCAGACGTTGCGACATTTCCGCGAGCGAGATGACGGTCTGCACGCGGATGGCCAGGTCAATGTTTGCATTGGGCGTCGCGCCGCTGCGGATGCAGTCGAACCAGTTTTTTTCATGCACGCGAATGTCTTCGGGTTGCAGGCCGGTC
>JANYDP010000123.1 GCA_025363535.1 Verrucomicrobiota bacterium
ACCTGCTTGTCCACGATGACGCGGTCGAAGCGTTCCTTGGGCGGCTCGGACAAAAGTTTTTCGGCGATGGCGATGTGCTCCTTGGCGGCGAAGCCGAGGCTGTACACGATGCGCTTCATGTCAATCTCCGCGTCCTCGATCTTCTTGCAGATCTCGACTTCCTGTTCGCGGGTGAGCAGGGGCACCTTGCCCATCTGGTTCATGTACATCCGCACCGGGTCGTCCAAAATTTCCAGCCGCGCATCGTCATCCGGTTCCGGCTCGGCGGCGGCGGGCTTGGCGCGTTCCACTTCGGCCTGGTCCACGATCTCGATGTCGAGGGTGCGGAGCTTGGTGTAAAGCTCGTCGAGATCGTCAGGACTGAGATTGTCTGGGAGAACGTCGTTGATGTCGTCGTAGGTGACGTAGCCGTTTTCCTGCGACAGATGCAGCAAGGTTTTGACAACCTCCGTCAGATCCACGGCGGACTGGGTCGTCATGGCGACATTTTGTTCCGCTTTGACGGCCGGCTTGGCCGGCACCTTGAGGGCGGGAACATTTTTTTTCTGCTTATCGGAAGGGGCGGGGGGTGGAACCGCAGCCGGGGCCTGGGGCGCGTGGGCGACGGACTTGGAGGAAATGATAAAACGCCGCCGCAAGGGCCGGGCCTTCTCGACCGCTGCCGGCTGTTTGGCGGGCGGGCCCTTTTTGGTTTCAATGCGGGACGTTTTGGTGACTTTCTTTTTCAGCATATGTTGTCGGTTGCACGCGGCTTGTCGGGTTCCAATCTGCAAATAACTCGGTGGCACAGTGAGTGTGCGCTGGCAACGAAGTCCGCCGCCCGGATGAGGGGACGGCAAAAACGAATTTTGCGTCACTGCTTTGTTACCAAACGACCGATGCAGGCAAAAACACAGCCCTGCGGCGGTGAACCGCATTTTTGCATCGGGTTAAACCGGGCAAGCCTGGCCATTAGACTCCAACATACGCGGCGGATTGTTGCAAGTTATTTCTTTGACCAAAACCGGGTGTTCGCCGCCAACGGCGGGGCTTCCCGATTTGTTGAAGCGGCCAGGGCGGGTTATTTTCGCTTCTGATTGTCCACGGTGAGAAAGAGGGTGCCGCCGTCCCGCCAGACCCGTAGCAGCACATGCCGGCCTTGGGCTTGCTTGCTCCATTCCACAGCCTCATCGGCATTGTGGACGGGGTGGCGGTTGATTTCGAGGATGACATCGCCTTGTTTGAGTTCGGCTTTGGCCGAATTGGAATCCTCGTCCACGCTGGAAACCAGCGCGCCGGCAACCTCGCGGTCAATGTTGTTTTGCCGCCGCACCTCGGGAGTCAGGTCGGTGACTTCCACCCCGTCCAGCGCATCCTGTTTTTGGTTTTTTTCAATGACCGGCTCGGGGCGGCGGCTGCGGGCGGCAAACTGCTCGGGCAATTCTCCCACCGTCACGCTCAACTTTTTTTCCGCCGATTTTTTTTCCGAGTCCGTACGCAGGAGGGTGAGGAGCACTTTGGTTCCTGGCGGGGTTTGCGAAATCATCAGCCGCAACTGGCTCCGGTCGGCGATTTTCTTGCCGTCCACTTCGCGGATGACATCGCCGCTTTTCAAACCGGCCTGGCCGGCGGGGGTGTCCGCAGTCACTTCCGTCACCATCGCCCCGCTGTGATCGGGCAGATTAAATTCCTCCGCCAGTTCGTCCGTGATCTCCGGCTGCAAAATCACGCCAAGATAGCCGTGGGTAAGTTTGCCGTTTTTTACCAGCCGCTCCAAAACGTTGCGCGCCAGGTTCGCGGGTACGGCAAAGCCGATCCCTTGAAAACCGCCGCTCTGGCTGAAGATCAGCGTGTTGATGCCGACCAGCCGTCCTTGCGAATCCACAAGCGCGCCTCCGGAATTGCCTTGATTGATGGCGGCGTCGGTCTGGATGAAATTTTCGTAGGCGTTGATTCCCAACGTGCGCCGGCTAAGTCCGCTGACGATGCCTTTGGTGACCGTCTGGCCCACACCGTAGGGATTGCCGATAGCGAGGACGATGTCGCCAACTTCGAGTTTGTCGCTGTCGGCAAAGGTGATGGCGGGCAAATCCTTCGCGTCCACCTTGAGCACCGCCACATCGGTGCTGGCATCGGCACCGACCACGCGGGCGGAGAATTTCTTGCCGCCGTCGGTGAGCGAAACTTTCACACCGTCGGAATCCGCTCCGTCAATGACGTGGTTGGCCGTGAGGATGTAGCCGTCCGCCGAAACGATCACGCCGGAGCCAAGACCTTTTTCCTGGGGGAGATGCTGATGGGGATTGCCGGGCGTGTCACTTTCCTCGTCATTAAAAAAACGGCGGAACATGGGATCATCCAGCAGAGGATGCCGCCGCCGCACGTTGAGGGTGCGCGTGGAATAAATGTTGACCACGCTCGGCGCGGCTTTTTTGACGATGGGCGCGTAACTGTTCTCGCTGCGGCCGTCGCGGTTGAGGGCCGCGCCGTCCACGGCGAACCGGGCTTCCGTGGCCGTCTCCAAGGCACGGGCGGAACCGGGGGACAAACAGGCACTGCTGGCCAGCAGCAGGGACAGGCAGTACCAGGTCGAACTGGAGTTGAAATGACGTTTCATAATTTTTGCGATGCACGCACGCACGGTTTTCATCAGTAACCTTTTGGAGTCAAAACCCCGGCGGACGTTCAATCAATTCGGCCAGGCCTTTCCCGCCGGCGTTAGTTGGAAATAGATGTTGAATCCGGCGCGGGCTGCAATCATAGTGGACGGCACAACTGCGAACGGCGCAAATCATTTACGAAATATTATGGGAAAACAGCACAACAAAGCCGAACACAAAACCCGCCGCAAGGCCTACATCAAACGCAAAAAAGTCGCGCTCAAGGCCAAACTTAAAAAGCCGGCGGCGAAAGCCAAGGCGTAAGTCGGCGTTGCAGCCGAACGATTCAAGCCGCTCTTTGGGGCGGCTTTTTTTATTTTAGCGTACCGCGCCGGGATGCGGCCGTCCGGATTTCTCCGCCATTCTCGTCCTCAAATTGCTTTCGTTTCGTGGGACGAGGACGATTCTTTACCCTCACCCGGTTATAATCACACGCCCTGTTTCGGCCGGTGCAAAAAAGTTATTGCGCTGCCTGGCGTTTGCGCGTAGATATGACGACGTCGAAGGTTAATTGCAGCGTGTGGCGAGGTTCTTTCCAGTAAGAGTGCCACAGCAGCAGCTTCCAAAAAGTTCAACTTTCTAACGGTTCGGGTATTTCTCGAAGCCTTCGAATTACAATCAAACGCAGCATATCAGCATGAGCAAAGAAAACACAAACGTAAGAAGCGCGAACGCCAGTCCGAACGCCAACGCCAACGCGAACACAAGCGGACAGGACGCCGGTTCCGGCTACCTTGAGATCGCCGAAAAAGGTTTCGGATTCCTCCGCACCGCCCAAAACCATTTCAGCCCCAAGCCGACCGACATTTTTGTCACGCCGGACACCATCAAGCGCAGCTTCCTGCGCGAGGGCAGCCACATCGTCGGCACCACGCAGCCGCCGCATCGCGGCAACAGCCCGCAGCTCAAGACTGTCGAGAAGGTCAACGACATGCTGTTCGCGGATTACACCAAGGCCGTGCGCTTCGAGAATCTCACCAGCATTGATCCGATTGATAAGTTCAATCTCGAGACTTCGCCCGATCTGATCGAAACCCGCGTCATTGACCTCGTCACGCCGATCGGCCGCGGCACGCGCGGTTTGATCGTCGCCCCGCCGCGCACGGGCAAGACCACCATTCTCAAGCAGATCTGCAACGCCGTCACGACGAACCATCCCGAGGTTCATGTCATGGTGCTGCTCATTGACGAGCGGCCCGAGGAAGTCACCGACTTCCAGCGTTCCGTCACCGCCGAAGTCGTCGCGTCGTCGAACGACCAGGATCTGGAAACTCATGTGCGCCTTTCGCGCTTCATGATCGAACGCTGCCGACGGATGGTCGAAGGCGGCAAGGATGTTTTCGTCCTGCTCGATTCGCTCACCCGCGTGGCCCGTGCCTATAACAGCGTGCATGGCGGCAGTGGTCGCACAATGACCGGCGGCGTGGACGCGCGCGCCCTGGAAATTCCCCGCAAGATGTTCGCCTCCGCGCGCAAGATCGAGCACGGCGGCTCGCTCACCATTCTTGCGACCGCTCTCGTGGACACCGGTTCGCGCATGGACGAGCTGATTTTCCAGGAGTTCAAAGGCACCGGTAACATGGAGCTGATTCTGGACCGTAAACTCTCCGACCGCCGTCTGTATCCGGCCATTGACATTCCCAAGAGCGGCACGCGCAAAGAGGAAAAACTGTTCGCGTCAAAAAATCTCGAAGCCATCCGCAAGCTGCGCCGCACGATGGTGGACTTGAACCCCGTCGAAGCGATGGAAACCCTCACCGCCGCGCTGAAGAAGCACAAGACGAACGACGAACTGCTGGCCAAGCTGGAAAAGGGTTAGTGGAGTGATTGGCAGCGGTCGGCGCGTTGGTGCCGACCCGCCAGCCAGAAAGCTTTCGAGGACTGCTCATTCTTCCCGGAACGCGACCTTTAGGTCGCTTCAATGTGCGTCAATCAGAGGTCGTGGAAAAACCGGGCGGCACGGGGGGATGTTGAAGCAGCGTGAACTCTCCGCGCCGTAGCGGCTTCCGGGAGCAGGCCGCCATAAATAAATGAAGAGGAGCAATGTTCGGGCTTGAAACCGACCGGCCACACCAACAAACTGTTTTCCGATGAAAGCTTCCGACCCTAAATTTGCAAAATGCTCATGCCAGTATTGCAACGGGCACATCGAATTCGATGCTGCTCAAGCCGGAGAAACATCGGCGTGTCCGCATTGTGGTTTGGAGACAAAATTGTTTGTTCCAACAACTCCACCAAATTCCTCCGATGAAGTCAGGCGTGGCATCAGTCCACTTGGTATTGCGGCGTTGGTGTTGGGAATCCTTTCCTGTTTCTTTTGTTGGATTCCTTTGCTTGGACTTCTGGCGCTTCCACTAGCCGCCATCGGTGTGCTGCTGGCGATTGCCGGAATCATCATGGCGAATACTGGTAAAAAGGCCGGACTCGCTTTTCCAATTGGCGGCGGAATCGTTTGTGTCGTGGCTATGTCTATCGCTCTGGTGATAACAGGAGGGTTTTCAAGAGCGTTTTCATCCGCAATCGAACGAGGCAAGCGCACAAATCAAGAATCAGACTCCCCCACTCCCACGCGAGAGACAACTCCTTCCAAGCAAGACCCGACAAGTCCCGCGCAAGAACCAAAATCCCCTCCGCGAGAGCGAGTTAGTGGGGATTGGTCAAAATCTCGCTCCGTTAAACAAGGACAAACGAGAGTTACGGTGAGCAAGGTTCATATAGGTAGCGTAAATCACAGCGACGTGTTGGGGCGCTCACAAACCACAGACGAAGAGTTTTTTACAATTGACCTTGGCGTCGCAAATTTGAGTTCCACCAAGAAGATGGATTTTCAAACGTGGCGTGGTGGAAAATTCAGCGTCGGAAGCGGCACGGCAAGTCTGAAGGACAACCACGAAAACAACTACAAGCGTATCAACATAGTTCCTGCTAGCGCGAATGGTGATCCTTCGCCCGATGACGTCTCAATTTACCCCCAAAAGGAGCAACACGATTTAGTGGTCTTCGAGTCGCCCGTTGAGAATATTGAATGGCTTCACCTAGAACTCCCAGCCAGCAATTTTGGAGGAGATGGAATGTTACGATTGGAAATTCCGATGACCCAAGTTATGGCAGCATGGAAGGCTGTCAGAGTTGCCATAGCAGAACGTGAGGCGTTCTGGGCAACTTCACCAACAATGGCCGAGAGGATGAGAGTCCAGGGCGCTTATCACAGAAAAGTTGACGCTGCTGAAGCTCGGCTTGCGATTGTGGAAACAAATCTATACGCAATTCCTCAGTGAATTAGCGAACCAAGCAAAACGATGGCCAACGAAAGCTGGCGACACGAATTTCCGCGGTTGCACGAGTTGTATCGGTCGAGTGATCAAACTCAACCTGATAACTATTTCATACGAGTCTTCCAACACTACTTTGAATACGACCGCGATTTGACACAAATGTCCTTCGGGCCATTGGAGAAAGCATTGGAATGCCTAACTTTGGAAGCTTGGAGTCATTTGGTTGAAAAAGCACTACCTTGGGTTAATCAGAGGCATCCTTGTCGCCAATGGAGTCAACTCTTTAACCACTTGTATGAGGCTTTCGGTTACGAGTGGCTATCCAAACAGGGCTACACGGAAATCCGGTTTATGCCGCGACGCGACAAGGAGTCCAAAAGAACCGCCGATCTTCTGGGGAAATCTGCCACTTCGACAGCGATATTGGAGGTGAAAACTATTAACTGTTCCGAACTGGAAATTGACATGCATGAAATGTCACCTCCGCCAGTAATAGACTTGGCTCAAGGATTGCCCAGTGGATTTAAGAATAAGTTCCTTGACGATGTCAGAAACGCGCGCGAACAAATGGAAAAGGTTGATGAGCCGACAGACAGGCAGATTGCTCTGGTCGTCATCCGCATGGATTGCGGATTTTGGTTGTGCGATAGCATTTACAGAGAGATTGATGAGCTGGCATCAACGCACCTTCGCCATGTGTGCATCTTGACAGTACCCCCAGAATGTTGGTGTTTGGTTCCTCATGGATAAGAAGAACAACAACTGCACGAGAGCGAATGCACCATGAAAGCACATGAGACAAAGGAACTGTCGCTGGCCCAGATCGAA
>JANYDP010000145.1 GCA_025363535.1 Verrucomicrobiota bacterium
GACGGTCGCATCCTCGTGGTGTCGCAGCAAGAACTCGCCTTCGGTGATGGCGTCCGTTCGCTCATCGAAATTGCCGATGCCAAAGATGTTTTGCTCGAAGGCTTCTCGACCATGTATCAGCAGCTTTGGTCCATCCATCTGCTCTACTGCCAGGATCTCACCGCCCGCAACCTCACCATCCGCTCCATCAATTTCAACGGCGACGGCCTGGACGTGGACTCCTGCTCCGACGTGCTTATCGAACATTGCGACATCAACACGGGCGACGACGCCATCTCGCTCAAATCCGGTCGTGGCCAGGAAGCCGTGCGCGTGGCGCGGCCGACGCAGAACGTCGTCATCCGGGATTGCACTTTGGCCAGCAGCATTTTTGCAGCGATCGGCATCGGCTCGGAAATGTCCGGCGGCATCCGCAACGTGCGCCTCGAAAACTGCACCCTCTCCGGCCATCAAAACTGCATCTACTTCAAGAGCCGCGACGGTCGCGGCGGCTTCATCGAAGACATGACCGGCGAAAACCTGACCATCCACAAATCCCCGACGTTCGTGGCGATTGACCTGTTGAAAAAAGGCATTCAAGCCACCGATCCCGTGACGGGCGACGTGGAAAAATGGGCAAGCCTCAAGCGCATCACTTTCAAAAACATCCAGGTGAACAACGTTGCCGAACTCATCGCCGCCGGCAACATTCCGCCGGAAAAACCGGCGGACAGCATCATCTTTGCGAACATCACCGGCACCTGCCGCAAAGGCATCACGCTCGCCAACATCGTGAACGCCAGACTTTCTGGCATCACCGTCACTGGCTTTCAAGGCCCGCTCCTGACAAAAGAAAATGTCACCGGCATCGGCCTCGACAACCCCGCTGCACCCGCCAAAGCTTCCGCCGCCCAATAACCACTCTGCTTGACCACCCTCCTCATCGCCACTCGCAACCTGCACAAGGTTGCTGAAATCCGCGCCCTACTCGGCGAGAATTTCCGGTGCCTGACGCTCAAGGATTTTCCCGCCGCGCCGGAAGTGATCGAGGATGCCGCCACCTTCGCCGGCAACGCGACCAAGAAAGCCGTGGAACTGGCCAAGTGGCTCGCATCCGATTCACGGTTCACGGTTCACGATTCACGCACCCTCATTCTCGCCGACGATTCCGGCCTCGAAGTGGACGCACTCCATGGCGCACCCGGCGTCCACTCCGCCAGATTTGCCGCGTTGGATAAAACTGAAAACTCCAAAGACGCGGACAACAACGCCAAGCTCCTGCGGTTGCTCAAAGATGTTCCGCTGGAAAAACGCACCGCGAGATTTCGCTGCGTGATCGCGCTGGTAGAAATCATCCCGCACTCCGCATTCCGCGCTCCGCACTTGTTCGACGGCACCTGCGAAGGACAGATTATTTTGGCGCCGCACGGCGAAAACGGCTTCGGCTATGACCCGCTGTTTGTGCCGGAAGGCTGCGCGCAGACCTTCGCGCAATTGGGCGACGCGGTGAAAAACCAATTGAGCCACCGGGCGAAGGCTCTCGCGCAGTTGTGGGCGAAAATGGTTTGGTAGTTGGGTTGCAAATCGAATCATGCCCGTTCAAGCTGCTCAACAATAATCAATGGCAGAATTCCAGTCTGCGCCTAATGTGTCTCTCAGCCCATGCTGCCAAAATTTCAACGCCGCAAAAGACACATCACGGCCCTGCTGTTGGTGGCAAGCTGCTTCCACAACGCCACGCCGCCAGTCTTCGCCCACGGCGATTTGCACGAACGCATCCTCGCGTTGACACAGCAAATCCAGACCAACTCCGCCACCGCCGACCTCTGGCTCCAACGCGCGGATCTGCACCGGCAGCACGGGGACTTCATCCACGCCACCGCCGACGCAGCCGAGGCCGCACGGCTCAGACCCGATTGGCCCGCCGCCATTTTGGAACGGGCGCGCATCCAGTTTGACGCCGGACAATCTGCGGCGGCCATCGAGGCAGCGACCGCCTGCCTGCAACTGGCCGCATCCAATCCCGACGCGCTCGTCATCCACGCCCGCAGCCGCGTGCAACTCGGGCAACTCGCTGAAGCGGTGACAGATTTCAACGACGTGCTGGCGATGACGAACCGGCCGCGTCCCCTGCCCGACCTCTATCTGGAGCGCGCCCGCGCCCAGGCCGCGCTGGGCCAACTCGCCGATGCCGTGCGAGGTCTGGATGAAGGCATGGCTCGGCTCGGCGAAACCCCGTCACTCGCCCTGCCCGCCCTCGAATACGAACAGGCACTCGGAAATTTCGTGGCCGCACTGACGCGCGTGGAGCGGGGGAGAAAGTTTTTCACGCCGGAAAACTTCCTCTTGCGGCGCGGGGAGATTTTGTTGCCGGCCAACCGGCGGGCCGAAGCCGAAAAGGATTTTCTGGCCGGCCTCGCCGCGATTGAAAATTATCCGCCCGCCCGCCGCGCGCTGCCTCAAACGCAGGAACTCGTAGCGCGATTGCGCGCCGGCTTGCGGCAAGTCGTCAGGCCGTCGTTAAAAACCAAGTGACACCCAGTGCAAAATGAACTTTTCCAATATGCTTGCCCCACCACGACGGCGATTGGCTGGTTGAGCCTGGCCGCAGTGGCGCAAGCCGACCTGACGCGCGGGCCGTATTTGCAGGACAGCACGCCAACCAGCATCGTGGTGCGCTGGCGGACGAGCCCGGCAGAAACCAGCCGGGTAGTTTTCGGCACGAACTTCAACAGCTTGGATTTGACCAATAACGACGGCCAGATCGTCACCGAACACCTCGTCACACTCACCAATCTCCAGCCCGACACACGCTATTATTATTCCATCGGGGCAACGAATACCACGCTCGCCGGGCAAAGTGTGAATTACTTTTTCCGCACGCATCCATTATCAGGCACGCCCAAGCCAGTTCGCGTTTGGGTGATCGGCGATGCGGGCACACATACGACAGATCAGATCGCCGTGCGCGACGCCTTTGAAACTTTCAACGGCACAAACACGCTGCACGCCTGGCTGCAACTCGGTGACAACGCTTACGACGTCGGCAGCGATACGGAATATCAAGCCGCCGTGTTCGACGTTTACACGAATGAACTCCGCAATGCCGTGACGTGGCCGACCCTTGGCAATCACGACACGGCGCAACTTTCGGATTATGTGGACACCTATCCTTACTTCGATATTTTCACACTGCCCACGGCGGGCGAGGCCGGCGGCGTGGCTAGCGGCACGGAGCATTATTATTCATTCGATCTCGGCCTGGTGCATTTCATCTGCCTCGATTCCATGACCGCCAGCCGCGCAACCAATGGCGCGATGGCCCTCTGGCTGCGGAGCGATCTCGCGGTGAACACCAATCGTTGGCTCATCGCCTACTGGCATCACCCGCCCTATTCAAAAGGCTCGCACGATTCCGACGGCGAATCGGCATTGATCGAGATGCGGGAAAACTTTCTTCCCCTTTTGGAAGCCGGCGGTGTGGATTTGGTTTTGTCCGGCCACAGCCACGCTTACGAGCGCTCTCAATTCATCAATGGCCATTACGGATTTTCCACTTCTTTCAACAGCACCAACATCGTGCAACTCGGCAGCGGTCGCGAGACAAACGGCCTCGGCGCGTATCACAAACCCGACGGCCTCGGCGAAAATCCCATCGGCAATCGCGGCACGATTTACACCGTGGCCGGCAGTTCGGGGCAGCTCAGCGGCGGCACCCTGGATCATCCGACGATGTATTTTTCGGAAAGTGCGCTGGGTTCGCTCGTCCTGGATTTCAGTTCCAACCGGCTCGACGTAATTTTCCTCCGCGAAACCGGCAACGTGGATGACACCTTCACGCTCATCAAAGACGGCACCTATCCCCCGCTGCTCACCAACCCAGTCGCGCTGCCAGACGCGGCATTTCAATTCACCGTGCTGACCCGCGCATATCGCACCAACATCATCGAAGCCACCACGAACTTGGTGATTACCTGGACGCCGGTGTTCACCAATGCGCCGGCAAATGCTTCGTTCACCTTCACGGAAACCAACACACCCGGCGACCCGCTGCGGTTGTATCGGGTGCGGCGTCAGTGAAGTTTCGGATTGTTCAGTGCGCGCCTTTGTGCGATGATCCGCACGCAAACACAGCACTTTCTGGAGCCAGCCAACGCAGGTTCGCCGAAGGATGCGTGAACCGTGAAGCATAGATGAACAACGCATTCTTTCACCGGGCAGCCGGCCATCCGGTCGTCGCCGCACTTTTTTTCCTGCTCAACTTCCAGGCCTCCGCGCAATACACGAACGGCATCTACGCCGAGTTCAACACCAGCATGGGCAGCTACACCTGCGCGCTCTACTACGCCCAGTCCCCAAAGGCGGTCGCCAACTTCATCGGCCTTGCCACCGGGCAGCGCGCGTGGTTGAGCCTGCCCTCGGGCGTGGTCAAAACGAACCCCTTCTACGCCGGCACGACCTTCCATCGTGTCATCGCCGGCTTCATGAACCAGGGCGGTTCACCCAATGCACAAGGGACGGACAACCCCGGTTACGCCTTCGTGGATGAATTCACCAACTCGCTCCGCTTTGACAGCTTCGGCGTGCTGGCCATGGCCAACTCCGGCCCGGATTCCAACGGTGGCCAATACTTTGTCACCGTCTCGCCGCAGGCGCAGCTCAACGACGTGCATACGATTTTTGGAAGATTATACGGCGGCTCCAACGTCGTCTATGCCATCAATCACGTCGCCACCGACGCGAACGACAAGCCGCTCACAAACGTGGTGGTGAACACTGTTAAAATTGTAACCAACGGATCGGCGGCGACCGCGTTCAACATCAATGCGCAAGGTCTGCCGCTGGTGACCAACCTCAATTTGAAAATAGCCAAAGTCGGAACCAACGTCAGCCTTACTTACAGCAACCGGCTCTATGCGGAAAATCGGATTTACAGTTCGAGCAATCTTGTAAATTGGACCCCCAATCTTTTAGGCATGGACAACTCTCTCCCGTTGGTCATCTCGAACGTTCAAAGCATTGCCAGCTCCGCGCAGTTTTTTCGCGGCGCGCAAATTCAGTATGCGTCGTCCACAGGCCCACCGAGGTCTTGGAATGGAAAAACTCTCACGTTGTTTTACATCAGTGGAGTAAGCGGCACGAATATTATCACCTTCAATTCATCTGGTGGCGGAACTTATAATTACGCTGCTAATCCGCAGGGGACCATTTTGGGATATACTTGGAATCAGGCTTCCTTGCCTTTTAATGGAAGTTTTGTGCCGTTTTATTTTAGCGCGTTGCCGGATCACGCGTTCAGTATGCACTGGAAGAACAGCACGTCTGGCACATTCAGCGGCTATTACTACAGCCCATTCTATCCTTTTGGCGCAAGTCCGATGTCGGGAACCTTTACCAACTCTCCTTAATTCTTATTTGGGCTTCGGCAGCCGGCCGTGAATCAAGCCGTTACTCGCGATCATCCGCAGCTTGTGCGGCCCCTTCGTCGGCTCGGTCCAGAATTTTCCCCCGGCACATTCGAGGATTAGTCCGCCCGCCGCCACGTCCCACAGACTCACGCCGCGTTCGATGTAAGCGTCAAGCCGCCCGGTCGCCACATACGTCAAACCCAGCGCCGCCGCGCCCATGATGCGAATCTTCCGCACGCGCCGCGCGAGCCAGATGAAATTCGGCAACGAGGCTTCCAGACTTGCGGCACTCTTGGCGAAACCCACCGTAACGATGCACTCGGATAATTTTTTACGCCCGCTGACATGAATCACTTTCCCGTTGAGCTTCGCTGACTGTCCGCGAATCGCCGTCCACATCTCATCTTGGAACGGATCATAAATCACACCCACTAAGGTTTCATAAACAGCGTCCGTGTTACCGGATTTGAAGTCCGACACCTCCGCCACCCGTCGCTGTAGTGCAATCGAAACGCACGCGTGCGGAATGCCGTATGCGAAATTCACCGTGCCATCAATCGGATCAATCACCCAGCGATACTCGGAATCCGCCGCGCCAGAATCACCCTCCTCGCCGAGAACGGAAACATCGGGAAACGCCGCGAGGAGTTTTTTCTCGATCAACTTCTGGCAACGCACGTCCAGTTCCAGCTTGATGTCGTGCGAGGTGATTTCGTTGGCCTTCTTTTCCTCGCGCAGATTTTTCCGCATGACCGCGCCGGCGGCTTTGGCCGCAGCCACAGCCGAAGCCAGCACTTTTTGGGTGGAGATTTTTTTCATAATCAAACGCCAAGATTCTGGATTGAACCGATGATGTGCGCGAGTTTCGCCTGCCAGTCCACCAGCCGTTGCTGATGTTCGGCGAGAACCTGCGGCGGAACCTTCGACGTGAATCCCGGATTCGCCAATTTTTGTTCAACCTTCACGATTTCACCTTCGATCTTTTCCTTCTCCTTCGCGAGGCGGATTTTTTCGGCAGCAGGATCAATGTGGCCTTCCAACGGCAACAGCAGTTCACCCAGTTCCGTGCGTACCGTGGGCGTGCCTTTGGGCGGTTGATAATCGGCGTTCACTTCCAGCGACTCCGCGTTGAGCAACAGCTTGATGACTTCCGCGTCGTGCGGCGTCAGGTGTTGCGCGGGTTTGAAAACATATTTTACCTTCTTACCCGCCTGGATGTTGCCCACGCGTCGCAGGTTGCGGCCTTGCGTGACGAGATCATACTTCGCATCCACCATTTCGAGATAGCACGAGTCGAGGCCGTAATGGCCGAGGAAATCCTCGTCGAACGGCATGGGCCACGGCGCGTTCATGATGGTCTTGCCGCCCTGATTATCCGGCATGTCGGTCGCGAAACCCATGCCGTGCCAGAGTTCCTCCGTGATGAAAGGCAGGAACGGATGGAACATCCGCACCGCGTGGCTCAGCACAAAATCAATCACCGCGAGAGTGTTGGCCTTCTGCTTTTCATTCGTGCCGTAAAACACCGCCTTGCTCGCCTCGACATACCAATCGCAATACTCGTTCCAGAAAAACCGGTAGAGCGCGGACGTGGCCTCGCTGAACTTGTATTCATTCAGCGCAATCGTGACTTCGCGAATCGCGGCGTCGAGCTTGAGCAGAATCCATTTGTCATCCGGCGTGAGCAACGTGCGGACGATCTCGCCCTGCACCTCGCCGCCTTGCATCTGACGAAAACGGCACGCGTTCCAAAGCTTGTTGCAGAAGTTGCGACCGAGTTCGACATCCTTTTCATCGAACAAAACATCCTGTCCCAATGGCGCGCTGCGCATCGTGCCGAAGCGGAGCGCGTCGGCGCCGTATTGCGAGATGAGCACGAGCGGGTCGGGCGAATTGCCGAGCGTCTTGGACATCTTGCGACCCTGCTTGTCGCGGATGATGCCGGTGAAATACACGTTCTTGAACGGCATGGCATCTGGGAGCGCGAACTGCGGCTCGCCCATGAATTCGTAGCCGGCCATGATCATGCGCGCGACCCAGAAGAAGATGATGTCCGGCCCGGTGACGAGGTCGGTGGTCGGATAAAATTTCTTCAACGTCTCCGTGTTCTCCGGCCAGCCCATCGTGGCGAACGGCCAAAGCCACGAACTGAACCACGTGTCGAGCACGTCGGGATCTTGGGTGAATTTATATTTTTCCTTCAACAATTTCTCAACTTCTTGATCTGCTGTTGCAGCACGACGGATTGGTTGCCGGCGGCGTCGGTGACGGTCACGGTGAGCGCGTGGTTACCGTCGGGCAGCAGCGCAGTTTCGACGGGGGTGCTGAAGTTGACGCTGGCTTTGCAGGGGGCGGCGTAGAGGAACTCCTGGTAG
>JANYDP010000161.1 GCA_025363535.1 Verrucomicrobiota bacterium
CATTTTCGCGTCCGCGCCTACATGAACAAACCCGGCGACAGTTACACATGGCTGAAGGAATGAACGCGCGCATTCCCCTCACCCTAACCCTCTCCCTCGGGGAGAGGGAACAGCCGTTGTCTAATCTCTTAAACTTTGAAAGTCACCGAGCAGAATCCAGCCGTCGTTTTGCCGAGAGACTGGGAGCGTTTCTCCCTCTCCCCAGGGGAGAGGGCCGGGGTGAGGGGAAACGAGACGAACAATTTCAAAGCGAGCAGACTTATTTGCTTTTGAAAAACAACCAACATCCAATGCGTCGTGCATCGGGCGTTCACTGGTTGTTCGTTGTTGGTTGTTGGTTGTTGGATGTTTCCCCCACGTTATGAAAATTCTCCTCGCTCCGCTCGACCCGGTTCACGACGCCGGCCTGAAGCTCATCAAGCGCAAGCTTGAAGCGCTCGGCTACGCATGCGTGTTGCTGCCACCGGACATCACCGTCGAGGAGATTGGCGAGGCGGCCATCGCGGAAAAGATAGACATGATTTTTGTCGGGCGCACGGTGGGCTACGGCGTGGAACAGCTTTTCCGGCGGTTGCGGCAGGTGCTCACGACGCAGGGAATTTTCGGCAAGGTGCGCGTGGCCATCGGCGGCATGTCGATCACGGACGAACTCGCGCAGAGCCTCGGCTTTGAAGCCGGCTACGGCCCGCACACGCGCATCGAGGAGATCCACGCGCTCATCGAAAAAAATCCCGAACTCGCGCGCCACATCACGCATCCGGTAAAAAACAAACCGCAGTTTCCCTTCCCGCACAGCAACGAGGTGAAGGATTCCACCACGCGCAAATTGCTGGATGAGATTGTGGACGGCATCCTTGACTGGACGGCAAATAGAACTTCGCCCGGCGTCGTGCGCGCGCAGATCACGGAGTCGCAGTTGCAGGACGTTCGCGGTTCGGTCGAAAGTTACACCGCGCTGCCTTTCACGAAGGATTATCTCGCGCAGTGCGATGAGAACATCGTGGATTTTTTCCAGCGCAACACTTGTCCTTCGAGCGTGCGACAGATCACGCAAAAAGAAATTGATGCCTACCTGCGGCGCATTGATATCGCGAAGAAGAATTTTCATCCGCGCGTTTTGCAGCACGGACGCACCAAGCCGCTGGTGTTCGTCCAATACGGCACGGGCTGCCCGATGATGGACGGGATGCACATCAAGGTCGCGGAAAGTTGGGGCGCGGATGGTGTGCTGCATTTTGATCCAGCGTGGGGCGCGCGCACGGAAGGCTTGATGGATGGCTTTCTCACGAACGCCGAGGACGGCACGCCGGTGACATACGCAAATCTTTCGCTCATCAAACGTTCGCTCGACAAGGCCACGCTCTGGACGGTGCGGGCGCATCGCGGCTTGAACACGCCGGAAATTGCCGTGCTGTCCGGCTTCCTCGGCGCGGACATGACGAAGATCAACATCGTCTATGGCTCCATTTGCGGCGGCACTGATCCCGCGCGGCTCACGGTGGATGGCGTGGACGCCATCCGCATCGCCGCGCGCTACAAGATGCCGTTCGATATTCCAACGAACGAAGAACTCGCCGGTGTGCCGCCGCACAAGGCTTTTGCGGGAATGTTGATTATGGCACAACTTGGTCGTCGGCTGGGCGCACAGCCAATTTTGAAACCGCTGCTTTGCCATGGGCCTTACATCATGGTGAACGAATTGATGGAGCAAAATTACGTGGACTACAACTTCGCGAAAATTCGCGCGCTACAAGCGCTGGCTGATTTCCCGATCTGGCCAGGTGAGCCGATTGGTTTCATGACGCACACGGAAGAGAAGGAACAATCCGCCGCGACCACATCGCTCCATGTTGCAATGTGCGGAAGTCTGGGTGTGGATGCCGTCACCACCGCTTCCACCGACGAAGCGTTTTCACGCGGGCCAATCACGTCGGCGGGGCGCGTGGGTTCGCTGCGATCGATTGAAGAGACGTTGCGATTTTTCGGCGAGACCAACATCGCTCCCAGTGCCAAGGCAACTGAATGGAGGGACGCATTGATCGCCGGCATCAACCAGACGCTCAAAGCTGTGGCTGAAGCGCCGTCGTTTGTGGAAGCGCTCTATCTGGGAATACTGGGCGACAAGGCGGATGGCGTTTATCCGGGACGCGCGGGGAAAAATTCCGTGAGTGCCCCCCGGCGCTCGACGGCGGTGGCTGAGGTTTTGCCGGCTGCAAAATAGCCAACGACTCGAAAGGAAGATTTGCGACAACGCTACCGTTTGGCCGCCAACATCTGCACATGCCGCTCAATGCGGGTGCTGGCTTCAACGAGTTGCTCGTAGCTGGTGGCAAAGCAAGCGCGGCAGAAACCGGAGCCGTTCGCGCCAAAGGCGGTGCCGGGAACCATCGCCACTTTTTCCGTCTGCAACAACCCGACGGCGAAATCTTTTTCACTCAGGCCGGTGCTGGAGACATCCGGGAAGGCATAGAACGACGCGCGCGGCAGATGGCACTTCAACCCGATTTCATTGAACCGGCGCACGATGAAGTCGCGGCGGCGATGATACTGGTCGCGCATTTTTTTCATCCCGTCCTCGCCGTGCGCGAGCGCCTCGATGGCGGCTTCCTGGCTGATGATCGAGGCGCACATCATTGAGTATTGATGCACCTTCATCATCGCTTCGATGAGCGGCGCGGGGCCGCAGGCGTAACCGATGCGCCAGCCGGTCATAGCGAACGCCTTGGAGAATCCGTGCAGAAAAATCGTGCGATCCTTCATGCCGGGCAGGCTCGCGATGCTGACGTGCTCGCCTTCAAAGGTCAGCTCGGAATAAATCTCGTCGCTCAACACGAGCAGATCTTTTTCCACAGCGAACTTCGCGATGGCTTCGAGCTGCGCGCGGTTGCAGGTGCCACCGGTGGGATTGCACGGCAGATTCAGCATGAGCAGTTTGCAGCCGGGCTGCCACGCGGCGATGAGCGCCTCGGCAGTGAGCGCGAAATTATCCTTGGCGAACGTCGGCACGGCAATCGCCTCGCCATGCGCCAGCGTGATACTGGGCGAGTAACTGACGTAGCACGGCTGGTGGAACATCACCTTTTCGCCGGGATTGATGAGCGCCCGAATGGCGATGTCAATGGCTTCGGAAACACCGACGGTCACGAGGATTTCGTCCTCGGGCCGGTAGGTGACGTTGAAATTCTTTTCGACGTAATGGCTGATGCCGCGCCGGAGTTCGATGAGGCCGAGGTTGGAGGTGTAGTGCGTCTTGCCTTTTTCAATCGCGTAGATCGCGGCCTCGCGGATGTGCCAGGGCGTGTCGAAGTCCGGCTCGCCGATGCCGAGGGAAATCACGTCCTTCATCTTCGAGACGATTTCAAAAAAGTCGCGGATGCCCGACTTGGGCAGGTTGACAACATGCCTAGCGATGAAACGTGATTGGTCCATTTAAGCTACGGAGAATAAATAAATCATGCCGTGTTCGCAAACGAATAGACGTGCGCGGGAAAATTTTTAACGCAAAGACGCAAAGGCGCGGAGAATCTGAATCGCAAGTTTAACGTCCTGGAAATAAATTTAACTTCGGGTTTGGCGCGTTGTTGTCATGTAAAAGTAACAATTCATCACTTGTCTCATTGCGTAAAATCTGTTTGAGTGGTCGGTGAAGCATGTGAATCCGATGAGACAGGGGTGTTGGTGCTCGTTCCGGGCAACGGCAAAACCGCGCAACGCACGGCGAAAGGTTCTTTCTTATTCATCAGCCCTCTCCGGTCACCGCTCATTCCTGTCCGGTCGCTCCCCAAACCTGTCGGCTCATTCCCCAACCCTGTGCCGTCGCCGCGCAGGGTTGTTGGATGACGGCTCATGCTTGGGCGATGATTCCGCAAAGCTGTCCGGTCATTCTTCAAGCCTGTGCCACCATTCCGCACACCTGTTGGGTCATCGCACAGGGCTGTTGGATGATTCCACAGGCGTGTGGAATGGTTCAACACGTCTGCCGAACCATTGCAAATGCCTTAAAATCAGCGTTTTGACCGTATTTGGCCAAAAACCACCACTTTTCCGCAGCCGGAAATGTCGCGCGAAGAACGCGAAGGCGGCGAAGGGGCAAAAGTTGTTTTCCTTCGCAACCTTCGCCTCCATCGCGCGACCCTTTTCCGACTCTCAACTCTCAACCCACAACTAAAAACGAATCATGTCCAAATCCTACTACCTCCCCTCCGACGATGCCGGTCGCCAGACGTGGCTCAACAACTTCGCCGCCAAACTGCCCAGCTATTCCGCCGCGCTCGGCCTCACGGCGGGCGACGTGACCAGCGTGACGAATGACGCCGCGTTCTTCGCCTACTGCCTGAATTCGCAGATACAAGTTGCCGCCTACGCGCAGCAATGGACGACTTACAAAACCGCCGCCCGCGATGGCAGCACCGCCAGCCTCGGCCTTGCGCCCATCGCACCGAATCTCGGCGTTGCGCCCACGGCGGTTGCGCCCGGCATCCTCACCCGCGTCAAAGCCATTGTCGCCCGCATCAAAGTTGCGCCCGGTTACACGGACGCCATCGGCCAAGCCCTGCAAATCATCGGCGCGGACCAAACGGTGGATGTGAATTCCATGAAACCCGTTCTCGCCGTGCAGCTCGACGCGGGACAGGTGGACATCAACTGGACGAAACAGGGCATGGACGGCATCGAAATCCAAGTGGATCGCGGCACTGGATTTGTGTTTCTGGCGATTGATACGATTCCCAATTACACCGACACGCAGCCCATGCCCGCCGCCGGCCAAAGTGCGCTCTGGAAATACAAGGCCATCTACCTCCAAGCCGACCAGCGCGTCGGCCACTGGAGCGATGTCGTGAGCATTCCGGTGGCAGGATAAATCTGGCATGACCTCAGCCAAGTCATAAAGAAAATCAAACTCAACATGAAAACCAAACACACATCCAACATGAAACTGGCGGCACTCGCCCTGTCCCTCGCGGCCTGTTCGCCGCAACTGTTCGCGCAACTCAACATTCCGAGCGACGGCTCGGATGGCGCGCTCAACATCAGCGCCAACACCGTGATTGACCTCAGCCAGGCGGTGACGGGTAACTGGACTAACAACAACACGGCCAATGCAGGCAAAGGTATTTACGACCCGAACAAGTGGGCGGTGGTGTTCAAGTATTCCTCGGTGAATATCCAAGCTGGCAACAATGTGACGTTTATCAACCACCCCACCCATGCGCCGGTGGTCTGGTTGGTAAGCGGGAATGTGACGAACAATGGAGAGATCAGCCTTGATGGACAATCCGCGGTTACCGATTACACCGACCCAGCAGAGCCAGGGCCGGGAGGTTTCCGTGGGGGAACTTCCGGAATGCTTGGTTTTGGTCCAGGTGGTGGTTTTAGTGGCTTCGGCTCTTACTCCAGTTACCCCTATGGGAACTCACAAATTGTCCCGTTGATAGGAGGTTCTGGCGGGCGATACTATCAATATAGCGATGGTGGTGGCGGTGTCATACTCATTGCTTCTTCAGGAACGATATACATCAACGGTTCTATGCACGCCACGGGTGGTTATATTGGTGGTGCTGGAGGCGCTATCCGGCTGATTGCAGGTCAACTTACCGGCAGCGGGTCAATTTCAGTTCAGAAAAATATTACTTATCAGGGTTCAGGTGATGCCGGCCGTATCCGCCTTGAAGCGACCAATACTGCCGGTCTCAACTTCAGCCTAACTCCGAGTGTTAACCCGCTCAGTATCCTGGCTTCCCCTGTTCCCTTGACGCTCTGGCCGGCGACAAATGCGCCGGTAGTCCAAGTAACGACAATCTCGAATGTGAACGCAAATCTATTGGCTCCTGTTGATCCAAAAGCGTCCTTGGCAGCAGGTCAGGACGATCTCGCAATAGCTACCACCACTGCCGTGACAATTGGGCTTCAGACCTTCAACTTTCCGACCAATGGAACGGTCAACGTCTATATCAAGTCCCTGAGTGCGGGGCAAACTGTCCTGCAAGCGAGTTGCGTCAGCGGGAACAGTAACTCGGCCAATTGGCAATTGACGACAGTGCTGCCGGTAAACCACACAGTCATCCAGGCTCGTGCCGTGTTCCCATGAACCGCACCGACTTGAGATTGGATCATTCCAAAACAACACGAATGAGACCGTGTAAAAATTGGAAGTTGTTATGTCTTGAGCGATTTCTGCTGCTGACGGTCGCACTGGTTGTGCATCGGAATGCTTCGGCTCAAACCTCCCCAAGCGATGCTATCGCACGCGAAGTGAGCATCTTTAACTATGGCATGCCTGCCACCATTACCAGCGTGGAAGCCGTTTCACGTGAAGTGAGTATCTTCAACTATGGAGTGCCTGCCATCACTATCAACGTAGAGGCCATTTCACGCGAGGTAAGTATCTTCAACAATAGTGTGCCTACCATCACTGCCAACACGGAAGGCATCTCACGCGAGGTAAGTATCTTCAATCAGGGAGTGCCCTTCGTTCTAACTAGCTTGGAGGCTATTTCGCGGGAAGTGAGCGCTTTCAACTATGGAGTGCCGCCGGTCGTGTTTGCCATTGGTTCGACGAATGCCTTGAGAGACGAAGCCACTCAGGTGCCGTTTGCGTTGCAGACCGTTCTGGACTTGACCAACTTGAGTCTGACGGTGCAAACGGATCCGGCACATCTCCAATTTCTAGGGGTGACGCCGGGTTCGCCCGAAGTGGTTTCGACGGTGCTGGGCACGGCCAATTCCAATGGTCTGCCCATCGCCTTCACCCTCAACCCCGCCGCGATTCCGACGACGAATCATGTCTTCGCGTATCTTAATTTCCAAGGGGTCACGAATCTGGATTCCGCCATCGTGCCGCTGACGATCACCCGGTTCAGCGCCACGCGCGGCAGCGGACAGGTCGTCCCGGCGGCTACTGCCAACGGTCAGGTCATCCTCATCGTGAGCAAACCGATTTTGTTTGTGTCGGCCAAGCCGCAATTTGGCATCACGATGTATGGTCTGCCCGGCGCGACCTACGCCATTGAAACTACTACGAATCTCGCGTCGCCCGACTGGGTTGAACTGGCACGCTTGTTGGAAAGCGGCCCTGTGCTGGCGCTGACCGGACTCACGAACCATGCAGCGCAGCAATTCTACCGGACCAAACAAGTTGGCCCATGAAGTAAAAGGTCAGACCAAACAAAGCCGTGCGCGCATGAAAAACAACGTGCAGGTTTGCCAATTCGTCAGCACGCGATATTGATCACACTTTCAACACTTCGATGAATGCCTTTTGCGCGTTTGCGCGAAACATCGCCGTAACATTTCGCGGTCACGTCTTTGCGGTGAAAAAATTTCGCGAGATTCGCGGTTAATTTTATTCTCCGCACGTCGCAACATTGCGTTATCAACATTCGCGGCAAGGGCAATCAGTTTTTCCCCCAATCGTCCGCGAGCGTGATGCCCGGCGAATAGCTGACGTAGCACGGCTGGTGATACCTCACCTTGTCGCCGGGATTGATGAGCGCGCGGCAGGCGAGGTCTTGAATTATTTCGCCACAACTTTTTGGCGGCGGATGATGCCCGCGAGTGCGCGCAACGAATCATTCACGGTGGCGGCGTTGGGAAAAATTCTGGCCACGTCCGGCTCTAGCACCACCACATTTGTGCCGCGTTGGTAACGCCGGAAATGTTTGCCGCGCACGCCGGCGGAAAAATCATATTCCGGCTGCATTTCCTTGTCGGCGGTTTTAGCGGATGGTTTGCTCATATTGTTTTCTTTCGCGGCGGCTTGCGGGTCGCGCGCTGATGACGCGGACATTATCGCCGCGTTCGGTGTGGACGACAACCAGTATTCTGCCCTGATGTGACCGGCCTAAAATGATGAACCGGCTTTCGGCCTGCGAGTGTGCCGGGTCGGGAATGGTGAGGGAAACAGGATCGCCAAACACCGTCGTGGCTTCCTGAAAACTGACGGCATGCTTGGCCAGATTGGCTCTGGCCTTGTTCGCATCCCATTCAAACGTCAGCATGGGGAAAGTTGAACCGACTACGGCCTTGGCTGCAAACAAAAAAGCGGCTTCCGTTGCTGAAGACCGCTTGGCGTTAAAAAGCTTTCCGGCGCGTAACTGACGGCGTAATTTTTCTCGACGTATTTGGCGATGGCGCGACGCAGTTCGATGAGGCCGAGGTTGGACGTATAATGCGTCTTGCCTTTTTCAATCGCGTAGATCGCGGCTTCGCGGATGTGCCAGGGCGTGTCGAAGTCCGGTTCGCCGACGCCGAGGGAGATGGCTCCTTCATCTTGGCGACGATGTCAAAGAAATCGCGGAGGCCGGACTTGAGCAGGTTGACGACGTTGGGTAGTCCCGAGTATTCACACCAACCGGCCAGATGGGCGGGTGCAGTGTGGCGACCATCTTGGACCTGAAAAACCTGCTTTGTTTTTTCCAATTATTCGCGAAGATTGGCCCGTGTCCAACAACCTCAAGCACGATCTCCGCACGCCGTTGAACCACATCATCGGCTATTGTGAGATGCTGCTGGAAGAGGCGGGGGATTTGCCGCAGCAGCAGTTCGTCGCCGATCTGGAGCGCATTCATTTCGCCGGCCGCCGGCTGCTCACCGTCATCAATGATCTGTTTGATCCGGTCAAATCGCTCGCCTACAAGGCCGACCCGAACCTCGTCCACCACGAAATCCGCACGCCCCTCAACCAGATCATCGGCTACGGGGAAATGTTGCAGGAGGAAGCCCGGGAGCATGGCGGGCAGGCGCTGGTGGCGGACATTGAAAAAATCCTTACGGCCGCCCGCGAACTGCTGCGGCTGGTGGTGGAGAATTTTGCCACGCCCGAAATGACCCTGGGCCAGACAGAAAAATCCTCGTCCACCTCCGCGACGGTCTTCATCCGGCGGGAAGACGCCGCGCCCGCCACCGCGTTGCCGCGCAGCAAAGTGGCCGTGAACACGCCGGGCCGCTCCATCCTGGTCGTGGACGACGACGAAGGCAACCGCACCATGCTGGCGCGGCGGTTGGTGCGACTGGGGCATCAAGTGAGTATGGCTGAAAATGGCCGGCGCGCGTTGGAATTGTTGTCCGCCGGAAGTTTTGATCTGCTGCTGCTCGACATCCAGATGCCGGAACTCAACGGCTACGAAGTGCTCGAACGATTGAAGGCCGATCCCGCCTTGTGCAATATTCCGGTCATCGTGCTGTCCGCCTCGGACGAAACCGAGCGCGTGGTGCGCTGCATCGAGATGGGCGCGGAGGATTATCTGCCCAAGCCTTTTGATCCCGTGCTGTTGCAGGCGCGCATCGGCGCGTCGCTGGAAAAGAAACGATTGCGTGACCGGGAGGTTTCCCATCTGCGCCAGATCGAGGAGGAGAAACAGCGCTCGGAAGATTTGCTGCACATCATTCTCCCGCGCGATGTGGCGGCGGAATTGAAGGCAACCAACGCCGTCAAGCCGCGCCGCTTTGAAAACGTGGGCGTGCTGTTCTGCGATATCGTTTCGTTTACCGCCTACTGCGACCGGCACGAGCCCGAAGAAATCCACACGCATCTGCAAGCGTTGGTGGAGGCGTTTGAAAAGCTCGTTGTCGAGCACGGCCTCGAAAAAATCAAAACCATCGGCGACTCCTTCATGGCCACGGCGGGCCTGCTGACGGCGGCGGAGAATCCCGCGCTCAACTCCGTTCGCTGCGGCCTGGCCATGATCGCGAAGGCGGAGGAGTTGCCGCCGCACTGGCAGATCCGCGTCGGTGTGCATGTCGGCCCGCTCATCGCGGGCGTGGTCGGACGCCGCAAGTATCAATACGACATCTGGGGCGACACCGTAAACATCGCCGCGCGCATGATGCAAGCCGCCGCACCCGGCGCGCTCTTCGTGACCGCCGAAACCTGGGCGCAACTCGCCGCGCATTGTGAAGGCTCCAGCAAAGGCCGCGTGGCCGTGAAGGGCAAAGGCGAACTGGCGCTGCATCAAGTCGCGCGGATGCGGACTGAATAAAAATCAACCGCAAAGAAGCACAAAAGGCGCATCCCGCTGATTTTGCCTTTTGCCTTCGCCGTGCTTTTTCCCCATGCTGGGCGCGTGGAACCAGCGGCCATTGCGGCAGTCGTCGTGATTTTGATTTCAGCGGGCGCGAGTTTCTTCTTTTCGCTCGCGGAGACGGCGCTCTTTTCCCTCGGCAAATTTCAGGCGCGGCAACTGGCCGAGCGCGAGCCGGTCGCGGGCGGACGCGTGCTGCATCTGCTCACCGAAGCCCAGGATGTGCTGGCGACGATGGTGCTCGGCAACACGTTTGCCACGGCCGCGATGCTGGCCACGGGTTTCTGGATGGCGCTGCGCGGCTACTGGTATGTGGCACCCACCGTCTTCGGCCTGTTCAGTCTGATTCTCTTCATTGGCGAAGTGTTGCCGAAAACACTGGCGGTGCGACAGCCGGAATTCTGGGCGTTGCGCGTTGCGCGGCCGTTGCTGTTGCTGGAAAAATTCGGACTGGTGCTGTGCCGCGTCGCGCAGAAAATCAACGATGCCATTCTGGCCTCCGCCATTGCCAAGGCTGTGAAACCCCCGCCCACGTTGGCGAATGACGAATACCAGGAACTGCTCGAACTCGCTTTTCAACAGGGCACGCTCGCCAAATCGGAAAAGGAAATCATCCTCCAGATCATCAGCCTAGACCGGCGCACGGCCAAGGACGTGATGACGCCGCGTTCGCAGATGGCGTGCATCCCCGACGACCTGTCCATCGAGGACATGCTCACGGCCGCGCGGAAGCATCGGCACGGACGGCTGCCGATGTTTGACGAAACCCCCGACACCATTGTCGGCATCTTGAATACACGCGCCCTGTTGCTTGATCCACAGGTGGATCTCGCGGACGCGATTGAATTTCCCTCGTACGTTCCCGCGAGCATGAATCTGCTGCAACTGTTGAAGAGCTTGCAACGTCAGCGCCGCTCCATGGCGATTGTTCTAGATGAATTCGGCGGCACGGCGGGCCTGGTGACGACGGAGGACATTCTGGCGGAGATCGTCGGAAAAATCCGCGCAGAAACGGAGAGCGAAGGGTTTGTGATGGCCAGCCTGGGCACAGGCCGCTGGCGGGTGAATGGCACGATGCGTCTGGATGATTTTCGCCGCGAGTATCCGCCACTCGGCGACGTGGCCGAAGTGGAAACAATGGGCGGACTGCTGGTGAACCTGCTCGACGTGGTGCCCGCAACGGGTGAGTCGGCGGTGTTTTGCGGATTGAAACTCACGGCGCAGGTGGCCGAGGATCGGCGCGTGCGCGAACTGCTGGTGGAGGTGGTGAAATGAAAACCTTCGCGGGAAAACATCGAACATCGAACGCTGAACATCGAACATCGAATGGAAGTGTTTGCAATGCCCCGACCTTGAGCGTTCGATTATGGATGTTCGATGTTCGGCGTTCGATGTTTAGTGTTCAATGTTCCAGCTTTCCCAAATGAACACGGGTCTTTCCATCTGGATTTTGTTCGTCGTCTGCCTGGCGCTGTCGTTCCTGCTCTCGGGCATGGAGGCGGGGGTTTTTGCGTTGAGCCGTTTGCGAATCCGCCAGCAGTTGCGCGCGGGCCGCAAGTCCGCCAAGGCGCTGCACGGCTACCTGGAAAACCCGGAGAACTTTCTGTGGACGATTCTCGTCGGCAACACGGTCGTGAACTTTTTCGTGCTCGGCTGGCTGGTCGTCGTGCTGTTTCATTCGCTGGCCGACCACAAAGTCTGGTTCGTGCTGCTGTTCGCCCTGGGCATTTTTCTGTTCTACACCTTCTGCGATCTGCTGCCGAAGATGCTGTTCCGCGCCTTTCCCAACCGCCTGTGCATGGCCACCGCGCGGCCGTTCCGCTTGGTTCATCTGCTGTTACGGCCGCTCGTCTGGGTGGTGGAAGGCTTGTCCGGCGCGGTGCTGCGCTGGACGGGCGGCAAGGTTTTTTCCGGCCACCTGTTCGGCAACCGCGAGGAGCTGCGCTTCGTGATGCAGGAATCCGCGGCGGCGTTGACGAATGAGGAACGCACAATGATCAACCGCGTCCTCGATCTGCCCAGTCTGACCGTCCGGCAAATCGCCCGGCCATTGGAGCAGGCCATCACCGTCGAACTGGAAGCCACCATCGGCGCGGCGCTGGCGGTCTGCCGCGAGCACCGGTTCTCGCGCCTGCCCGTTTGGGAAACCCGCGACGGCCGCCGCCGCGTGGCGGGTTACGTCAGTCTGGACGGGTTGCTGTTTCAAACGGATTTGAATCCGAACAAACCCCTCGCCGATCAGGTGCGCCCGGCGTTGTATCTCGAAGAAGATGTGCGCCTCGAAGTCGCACTGCAACGGATGCAACGCAGCGGCCAGCGGCTCGCCATCGTATTGGGACGCGGCCGGCGGGAAACCGGACTCATCACGCTCGAGGATATTTTGAAGGTCGTGTTCGGCGAGGTGCAATGGTGATGAACTCGGACGCGCTCATCGAAGACGGTTTAAAAATCCTCGCGGTGGGCGGACTGGTCTTGTTCAACGGCTTCTTCGTCGCGGCAGAACTGGCGTTCGTCCGCATCCGCGATACGCAGCTCGATGCGCTGGCCGCGAAAGGAAACCGCCGCGCGAAAATCGTCCGGCACATCATCGCCAACATTGACGCCTACATCGGCGCAACCCAGTTCGGCATCACGCTGGCGAGCATGGGGCTGGGCGTGCTGGTCGAGCCGGTGTTCACACACCTGCTCGAACCGCTGTTTGCGCTGGGCCGCATCGCCTCGGCGGAGGGGCAGCGAACCATCGCCATCGCTGTCGGTTTTTTCGTCAACAGCTACCTGCTCATCGTCGTCGGTGAACTCGCGCCCAAAGCCCTGGCCATCCGCCAGACTTTGCCAACCGCGCTCGCCTGCGCCACGCCGTTGCTATGGTTTTATCGCGTGTCGTATCCATTCATCTGGATTTTGCACCACTCGGCGCAATGGCTGTTGCGGCGGCTCGGCATCGAGGCGGCGACGGAACATTCCGGGGTTCATTCAGAGGAGGAACTGCGCCTGCTGCTGTCGGCGTCGCAGAAATTTTCCGGGGCGGCCAGCTTCAGCCGCGACGTGGTGCTCAACGCGCTCGACCTGAAGCGCCGCGTGGTGCGCGATGTGATGCGGCCGCGCCAGGAAATCATCCCGCTCGACACCCTGGCCAGTCTGGCCGAATGCCTGAACGTGGCGGAGAAGATGCGTTACTCGCGGTTTCCGCTGTGCGAAAACGGGGACATCGACAAGACGCGCGGGGTGGTTCACATCAAAGATCTTTACGCCATGCGCATCAAGGCGCGCTCGGGCGCGGACCTGCTGGCGGTGGCGAAGAAATTAATTTACGTGCCCGAAACTGCGCGGTTGGAAAGAGTGCTGCAGATATTTCTCGAACGAAAACTTCACCTCGCCATCGTGGTGGACGAATTCGGTGGCACGCTCGGCCTGATCTCGCTGGAAAATATTTTGGAAGAATTGGTGGGCCAGATTCAGGACGAGTTCGATCAAGAGAAGCCGCTGCTGGTGCGGGCTAATGAAACGTCTTGGGACGCGGACGGCACGCTGCCGCTGCACGACCTCGCGGAATTGGTGGGCGAAACGCTGGCCGAGGATGGGGTGACCACGGCCAGCGGCTGGATGACGCAGCGGCTGGGCGGCTTTCCCAAAACGGGCGATGGGCTGACGGTGGGCGCGTATGAATTGCGGGTGGAGGAAATGGACGGCATGCGGGTGGCCAAACTGAAAATCACCAAGCGCGCGGCCGGGCCAAGTTGAAGCGCAGGCGCGCGGCCAGATCATCGCATCTACAGGTTTTATCTCCTTTGCAATTACCGTGTCCCTCAGCCGCCGGCTGTGGTTAAATTTCCGACGTGGATCATCACGCAACATTTTCCGCCCTGCTCGCCAGCGACGCCCCGGTGCTCGCCCTTGCGCCCATGCAGGACGTGACGGATTTGCCCTTCATGAAATTGATGAAGGCTTACGGCGGCGCGGATGTTTATTACACCGAATATTTCCGCGTTCATGGCACGTCGTCGCTGGAAAAATACATTCTCCAGTCCATCACCGAAAATCCCACAGGCCGCCCCATCATCGCGCAGATGATCGGCAACGACATCCCGGCCCTCGTCCGCACCGCGCGCGAGTTGCAGGAATATCCCATCGCGGCGGTGGATTTGAACCTCGGCTGTCCCGCGCCGATTGTTTACCGCAAGTGTGCCGGCGGTGGTTTGCTGCGCGAACCGAAACGCATTGACGCTATTCTCGGCGCGCTCCGCGATACGGTGAAAATAAAGTTCACCGTCAAAACCCGCCTCGGCTTTGACTCGCCGCAGGTGTTTGACGAACTGCTGCCTATCTTCGCGAAGCACTCGATTGACCTGCTCACCGTTCACGGCCGCACTGTCGCAGAAGGCTATCGCAGCGAGGTGCATTACGACTGGATCGCCCGCGCTGTGGCCGCGATGCCCTGCCCCGTGCTGGCCAACGGCAACATTTCCTCGGCGCATAAGGCGGCGGAGGTTTTGCAAATCACCGATGCGCACGGCTTGATGATCGGCCGCGGTGCCATCCGCAATCCGTGGTTGTTCCAGCAGATTCGCCAGCAGCAGCGCGGGGAAACTGTCGCCGCGACGAAAGGCCGCGACGTGCTGGAATACGTACGGGCGCTTTACGAAGCGGTCTGCTCGCCCGCCGTGCGCGAGTCGGCGCAGGTGGAGAAGATGAAAAAATACCTGAACTTCATCGGCCTGGGTGTGGAACCGGCGGAGCCATTTCTGTTTCAAATCCGACGCGTGGAAACGAAAATCGATTTCTTCCGCGTCTGCGGGGAGTTTCTCGATCACGACCGACCGCTGCCACTCGTACCTTTCCCGATGAAAGCCAAAGAAAGCGGCAGTCTGGTAAGTTTTGCTGGTTAAATTTCCCCGCGTTTAGCCGCGCGCAATCGAAGGCCGCGCCAACCGCCGAGCAATCAGTTTTGCACGGTGAATTATTACGGAGATAACAACTGATCGCCCCTTAGATTTTCCGCATCAGTCCCTTCGCCCGACGCACCCAGACGCGATCACGCTTCCGCTGAAAGACTGGCGAATGGACATCATCGGCGATCACGTCCTTCAATTCGACCCGCGCCAGTTCCGGCTGCTGCTTGGCGACGTACAATTCCGCCAGTTGAACTTTCGCGCGCGGATAGGAATGATTTTCCGTGACCTGCTTCCAGATGTTCAACGCGGCATCCGTTTGCCCGAGTGCGGTGAACGTTTCGGCCAGAGCCATTTGGGAAAAGCCGTAATCGTGCTTGGGATTTTCGCTGACCACACCTTGAATCAACGGCAGCGCCTCGGCAGGTTTCTTCTGACGCAGCAGGCATTGGCCAAAGTGCGCGCGTGTGTCAATGTCCTGCGGATCGCGTTCCAAGGCGGCGCGGTAACTGGCCTCGGCCTTCTCCAGTTTGCCCTGCTGAAAATAAACGTCGCCGAGCTGCGAGTGGTGGTGCGCCTTGTCGAGATGGTGGATTTGCGCCTGGAGTTCCTTGATGCGACGGCGGTTGTTCGCGCCGGGGAGTTCAAACCCGCGCGTGGACGAAGCGGAGTTGCGATAGACGTTGAGGTAATAAAAGAAGGCGGAAATCCCCCAGCCAAAGGCGAGAAACAATGCCCAGATCCATTCGCGTTGCCGGATGGCGTGAATGAACATCCAAAGCTGAAACACTGTCAGCACCAGCACGAATGGACTGCTGATCAGGTATTGAATTTCCAACAGATTTAAGATCAAGGCCAGCATTGGACTTGCAGGCTAATCATGGCGGCAAAAACTGGCAACGAAAGTTTGCTGGGTGCTACAAAGGGGTAGGCTCAACTTGTCGAGGCACAGCCTCGACACTACATCAGGCGTGCCGATGCGTCAGATGCCGCCGCGCCCATTGCTGAAAACCATCCATGTAGAGATAAATCACCGGCGTGATGTAGAGCGTGAGCAGTTGCGAAACCATCAAACCGCCGACCACCGCGAGACCGAGCGGACGCCGCGATTCGGCTCCCGCTCCAAATCCCAGCGCGATGGGCAGCGTGCCCATGAGTGCGGCCATCGTGGTCATCATGATCGGGCGAAAGCGGAGCAGGCAGCCTTGGTAGATTGCTTCGTGCGGCATCTTGCCTTGCCGCTCCAGATCAAGCGCCACGTCAATCATCATGATCGCATTCTTTTTCACGATGCCGACCAGCATGATGAGTCCGACGAATGCGTAGATGTTCAGATCAATTCCAAACAGCATCAGCGTCAGCAGCGCGCCGAAGCCCGCCGACGGCAGGCCGGACAGAATCGTGATCGGATGGATGAAGCTCTCGTAAAGAATTCCGAGGATGATGTAGATGACCAGGATGGACATGATGAGCAGCACGCCCAAACCTTTTTGCGATGCTTGAAATACCTGTGCCGAGCCTTGAAAACTCGCAGTGATAGTCGCTGGTAGATGGAGTTCGGCTTTGATTTTTTCAATCTCCTCGACCGCCGTGCCGAGCGAAACCCCGGGCGGAAGGTTGAACGAGATGGTGACCGCTGGCAGTTGTCCGACGTGCGAAATCGTCATCGGGCCAATCGTACGTGTCAATTTAGCCACGGCACTCAACGGCACGAGTTTCCCCGTCGTGGAACGGACGTAAAGCTGCGACAGCGCCTCGGGGTCGCGCTGAAATTGCGGCAGCACTTCCATCACAACCCAATATTCATTCACGTCCGTGTAGATGGTCGAAATTTGCCGCTGGCCGTACGAGTTATACAACGCGGTTTCAATCTGGTCGGCGGTGACACCCACTGCCGAGGCCTTGTCGCGGTCAATCTCCACCGTGATCTGCGGATTGGCGATGAGCAGGTCGCTCGACACGTCTTTGAGGATGTCCAGCTCCGCCATTTTTTTGGTGAGCTTCGGCGTCCACTCGTAAAGCTCCTTCGTGTCCGTGTCCTGCAGACTGAATTGATACAGCGCCTTGGTCAGCGTGCCGCCCATGCGGATGAGCGGCGGATTCTGGATGAACGCATTGATGCCCGGGACGGTCGCGAGCTTCACGCGCAGTTCGTCAATGACCTCGTCGGCGGACAACTGCCGTTCAGCGCGCGGCTTGAGGCGCATGAAGATGCGGCCCGCGTTGGGGGTCGCGGTCGGCCCGTTCGCGCCGATGGAGCAGACGAGCGCGGCGACGTTGGTGTCGTCACCGACGATTTTCGCCAGCGCCAGTTGATGTTCCCGCATGGCCTCGAAGGAAATCCCCTGCGCCGCTTCGGTGGAGACGAATGCCTGGTTCGTGTCCTCGTTCGGAAAAAATCCTTTCGGAATCAGCAGAAACAACCACGCCGTCGCCAGCATCACGGCCAAGGAAACCACCAGCGTCGCGCGCCGGTGGCGCATCACGGTTTGCAGCGTGCGGTCGTAGGTTTGGTGCAGCCGCTCGAAGAATTTTTCAAACGCCCAGTAGAGCCGGTTGTGCGGACGGTCGTGCGTCGAACGGACAAACCGGCTGCACAGCATCGGCGTCAGGGTCAGCGAAACAAAACCGGAGACGAGCACGGCGACACCAATGGTCACGGCGAATTCGTGCAGCAGCCGCCCGAGAATTCCGCTCATGAACAACACCGGGATGAACACCGCCGCGAGCGAGAGCGTCATCGAGATGATGGTGAAGCCGATTTCGCGCGAGCCTTTCAACGCCGCCGCCATCGGCGCCTCGCCGTTCTCGATGTGGCGCACGATGTTTTCCAGCATCACGATGGCGTCGTCCACGACGAAGCCGACCGACAGCGTCAGCGCCATCAGCGAAAGATTGTCCAGGCTGTAGTTCAGCAGATACATCACTGCGAACGTGCCGACGATGGACATCGGCAGCGCGAGACTGGGAATGACGGTGGCCGACAAATTCCGCAGGAACAAAAAAATCACCAGCACCACGAGGCACACGGTCAGCAGCAAAGTAAATTGCACGTCGGCCACGGATTTGCGGATGGACTGCGAGCGGTCATAGACCGTCTCGAGGTTGACCGCCGCGGGAATCTGCTGGCGCAGTTGCGGCATCAGCTTGTTGATGGCGTCCACGACGGCGACGGTGTTCGCGCCCGGCTGGCGTTGGACGGTGAGCACGATGGCGCGGGTGTTGTTGAACCAGGTCGCAATCTTGTCATTTTGCACGCTGTCCCGCACGCGGCCCAACGATTCCAGGCGGACGGCCTGGCCGTTGCGATAGGCGACGATGAGCGGGCGATACTCCGCAGCCTTTTTCAACTGGCCGCTGGCCATGACCGTGAACGCCTGCTGTCGTCCATACAAAGTGCCGGTCGGCAGATTCACGTTGCCCGCATCCACCGCACTGGCCACCTCGTCAATGCCAATGCCATAAGCAGCGAGCTTGTCCGGGTCGAGCTGCACGCGTACGGCGTAGGTTTGCGCGCCCATCACACCGACTTGCGCGACGCCGGCGATCATCGAAATGCGCTGGGCCACTAGCGTCTGGGCGTATTCATCCACGGTCGAGAGCGGCAGCGTGGCGGAAGACATCGCCATGAAAATGACCGGCTGGTCGGCGGGATTCACTTTGTTGTAGGTCGGCGGCGTGGGCATGTTCGGCGGCAGTTGCCGCGCCGCGCGGGCGATGGCCGCCTGCACGTCCTGCCCCGCCGCGTCAATGTTTCGGCTGAGCGAAAATTGAATCGTGATCTGCGAAATGCCCTGCGCGCTGACGGATGACATCGAATCCACGCCGGCGATGGTGGAGAATTGCTTTTCCAGCGGCGTCGCCACGGAGGCGGCCATCGTATCCGCGCTCGCGCCGGGCAAATTCGCGGAAACGGAGATGGTGGGAAAATCCACGCTCGGCAAATCGCTCACCGGCAACGCGCGATAACCCAGCGCGCCAAACAATAAAATCGCCAGCATGACCAGGGTGGTCATCACGGGCCGGCGGATGAAGAGTTCGGGGATGCTCATAACCAGGAGACATCGAACATCGAACATCGAACACTGAACATCCGACGCGGAGGGCGACGATCGCCAACTGGGAGTTGGACGTTCGATGTTCGATGTTCGATGTTTTCCATTATTTCTTTTCCGGGGTAATCACCGCGTTGGTAGAAGCGGCCAGCACATCCGCCGCCTTGATGCTGATCTTCGCGCCGGGCGTCAGCCGCAGTTGCCCGTCCGTCACCACGGTCTCTGCGGTCTGCACACCACTCACGAGCACGGTCACGCCTTCTCTCGTCAGACTGGTCACGACCGATCGCATCTCCACCGTGTCGTCGGACTTGGCCACATAAACGTACTCTCCATTCTGGCCCGTCTGCACCGCCTGCGCGGGCACTACCGTGGCTTGCACGAGGTTGCTCAAGGTCAGCGTCGCTTGAATAAACTGGCCGGGCCACAGCACGTTGTCCGCATTGGCAAAAGTCGCCTTGAGCAGAATCGTGCCGGTGGTCATGTCCACGGTGTTGTTCACGAACGTCAGCTCGCCGCGCCGCCGGGTTTCCTCACCCGGGATGATCGCCGTCACGGTCAACGGCCCCGCCTGCTGACACCTCTGAATCGCCGGCAGGCTTTGCTCCGGCACGGAAAACACCGCGTAGATCGGCTGCGTCTGCGTAAGGTTCACCAGCACATCGTCGGGGGCCTTGACGACATTGCCGGCCTTCACTTTCAAATCGCCCGTGCGCCCGGCCATCGGCGCGCGAATCTCCGTGTAGCCCAGGCTGACCTGCGCATTTGAAACGGCGGCACGGTCGGCAATCACCGTGGCCTCCGCTGAAGCAAACACCGCCTCGGCCGCATCGTAATCCTGCTGCGACGCGATCTTGCTTTGGAACAGATTGCTGGTGCGCTGAAATTCCAGCCGCGCGCTGAGGAACTGGGCCTCGTCACGTTTTACGTTGGCCTGCGCTTGATTTAACGCCGACTCAAACGGACGAGGATCAATCGTAAACAGCCGGTCGCCCGCCTTGACCTCGCGCCCTTCCGCGAAATGCACCTGCATGATCGGCCCGGTGATCTGCGAGCGCACGGCGACCGCTGCGTAAGCCTGAATATTTCCCACCGCGCGGATTTCCACCGGCACATCGCGCACCTCGGCCCTGGCCACCAGCACCGGCACGGGCGGACGCTCCGGCTGGGCCTCGGATTTTTTGGAGCAGCCCACGAGCCCTGCTGAAATCAATATCCCCAAGGCTGCGATGAAAAAAACACTTTGACGGTCATCACTCATCAACTTCATTTGGATTCTCCTTTACTGAATGCGGCGGCGAACTGCCGCAGAAATTTTTCCCGGCGCGTTTGAAATTCGGGATCGGAAACGGACAGGCCGGTGACCAGCCGCGCCAGTTGCGGGAACGCCAGCGGATAGGCGGTCAACGACATCATCGCCAGCAGCAATTGGGCGGGATCATACCTGCCCGAAACCAGTCCCCTGCCCTGCTGTCCGCGCAACCGCTCAATCGCCCGCCCCACGCTCACCTGCCGACGATCCTCATCAATGACTTTTTTCTCGCCCCATTGCAGCGCCTCCCATTCGAGCAGCCGCACCCATTCACGATCGCGGCACGCGAGTTGGAACCAGTGCGGCAACAGCTCCACCGGATCTTCCGGGGCCGAGGCCAGCCACGCGGAGCGCTCCGTGATCTTCCGGCGCAGCACCTCGCGGAACAAACCTTCCTTGTCGCCAAAGTAGTGATAGAGCATCCGCTTGTTGATGCGCGCCCGTTTGACGATCACATCCACGCGCGCTCCGGCAAACCCCTTCGCGGCAAACTCCGAGAGCGCCGCGTCAAGGATCCGCTGCCGGCTCTGCTCGGGATTGCGGGCCGCCGGCCGTCTCGTTTTGTCGCCTGGTTTGCTGGTTTTCATCTGCGCCAATCACCCGACACTAAGTCAGGTCAAGTAACTGTCAAGTTACTTGTGGGAGCCCGGCCGCACTGTGGGCAGCAAAAAGCCCGTTCTTGCGAACGGGCTGAGTGATTATTTTGGATCGAAGTGCTTTACTTCGCGCCGGCCTTCTTGACCTTCTTGGGCTTGGCTTCGGCGGCGGGCGCGGCTTCAGCGGGCGCTTCCGCAGCGGCGGGCACGTCCACGAATTCCAGAATCGCCAGTTGCGAGGCGTCGCCGATGCGCTGATGCATCCGGATGATCCGGGTGTAGCCGCCGTTGCGGGCCTTCTGCGTTGGAGCGATTTCGTCGAAGAGTATCTTCACCGCATCGTTCTGATGGAGGCGCGCGGTGGCGAGGCGGCGGTCATGGACCGTGCCGCTCTTGCCGAGCGTAACCATTTTCTCGGCGACGGAGCGCGCGGCCTTGGCCTTCGCGACGGTCGTGGTGATGCGCTTGTGGGTGATCAGGCTGCAAACCATGTTGGCGAGCATCGCATTCCGGTGTGTCCCGGTGCGGCCCAGCTTGGCTGTTCGCTTTAGATGTCTCATAAAATTTCTTAGCGGGCGGCGGCGGCGTCTTCCTTGGGTCCGTCAATCAGACCGGCCTCGAAGCTCATGCCGAGGGAAAGTTGCAGCGCGGTCAGCTTGTCTTTGATTTCGTTCAAGGATTTCTTGCCGAAGTTGCGGTACTTGAGCATTTCAGATTCGCTCTTCATGGCGAGCTGGCCGACGGTCGTGATGTTCGCGTTGTTGAGGCAGTTCGCGGCGCGGACGCTCAGTTCGATTTCGTTGACGCTCATGTTGAGGAGCTTCTTGAGCTTGTTCTTTTCGTCGTCCTGCTTGTCCACGACTTCCTCGAACTCGACGGCGTTCTTGTCGTAGCCGACAAACACGTCCAGGTGATGCTGCAAGATCGCCGAAGCCTGGGTCAGTGCGTCATCAGGAGTGATACGCCCGTCCGTCCACAGTTCAATCACCAGGCGGTCGTAATCCGTGCGCTGGCCGACGCGCGCGCTTTCCACGGCGTATTTCACGCGGGTCACGGGCGAGAACAGCGAGTCAATTGCGATGACGCCAATGGCCTGACCGGCCTTTTTGTTTTCGTCGCCAGGGCAGAAGCCGCGGCCGATCTTGACCTCCAGCTCCATCTCAAATTTCTTCTTCTTGTCCAGCGTGCAGATGTGCTGCTTGGGATTCACCAGTTCAACGTTCTGGTTGACCTGGATGTCGGCGGCGGTCACTTCGCCTTCTTTGTTGGCAGAAAGCAAAAGGGTCTGCGGCTCGCGGCTGTGCGCCTTGAACAGCACCTTCTTCAAATTCAAAACGATGTCGGTGACATCTTCGACGACGCCGTCAATGGTCGCGAACTCGTGCATCGCCCCGTCAATCTTGATGGAGGTGATGGCCGCGCCTTCAAGCGAGCTGAGGAGCACGCGGCGGATGGAGTTGCCGACGGTGTGGCCGTAGCCGGTTTCAAACGGTTCGGCGACGAACTTGGCGTAGGTTTCAGTGGCAGTTGACTCTTCCTTGGTCAACCGTTTGGGCATTTCAAAACGACCTAGACGTACTGGCATAATTTATCTTTCAACAATTTTAATCTGGCCTCGCCGGAATTTATTCCCGGAGCCGGAAAGGCCCGTGTAATTGTTTTTGTCCCGCGAGCGGAACGGTTCAGTTTGGATTAACGGGAATAAAATTCGACGACGGCCTGTTCGTTGGCAATCGGGTTGATCTCGTCGCGGGTTGGAATACGCATCACGACGCCCTTGAACTCTTCCTTGTTCAGGGAGAGCCAGTCCGGCACCACGCGACTGGTGGAAACTTCAAAGCCCTTCGTCGCCAACTGGCGCGAGACGTTGTTGTTTTTGGCAGTGACGACTTCGTTCACCTTGAGCGCGTAGGAAGGAATGTTGACCTTCTTGCCGTTCACCTGGACGTGGCCGTGCGTCACCATCTGGCGTGCGCCGGCGCGGGAACTCGCGAAGCCAAGGTGGTAAACCACGTTGTCCAGGCGGGTCTCCAAAATCTGGAGCATCTGCTCGCCCGTGACTCCGCGGCGGCGCAAGGCCTTTTCGTAAACCCCACGAAACTGTTTTTCCATCAGCCCGTAGAAAAAGCGGAGCTTCTGCTTTTCGATCAGGCCGAGACCGTAATCGGTGTGCTTCCGGCGGGCGGACTTGGGACCATGGACGCCGGGACCGTAGTTGCGGCGTTCCAGATATTTGGACGGGCCGAAAATCGGAATGCCGAAACGGCGACTGATGCGAACGCGGGGACCTGTATAACGAGCCATAAAATATTTCTAGTTTCGAGTTTTGATTCTACACGCGGCGCTGTTTGCGCGGACGGCAGCCATTGTGCGGAATGGGCGTGATGTCTTTGATGGTGCTGATTTCCAAACCAATGGCCTGCAAGGCTCGGATCGCGGATTCGCGCCCCGATCCCGGACCCTTGACGCGGATTTCCACTTCCTTCATGCCGTGGGACATCGCCTGACGAGCGGCGTCCTGCGCCACTTGCTGCGCGGCGTAAGCGGTGCTCTTGCGGGAACCCTTGAAGCCCACGCGACCGGCACTCGACCAGCCGAGCAGGTTGCCGTGCATGTCGGTGATGCTAACCTGCGTGTTGTTGAATGTGGCGAGGATGTTGGCGATGCCAACGGAAATGTTCTTGGCACCCTTGGCCTTGACGATCTTCTTGCCGGCCATGTCGTCGGCGAGCAGTTCGGCGGCGGTCGGCGCGGAACCGGCAGCGGCAATCGCGGCATCCGTCTTCGGAGCCTCGGCTGCCGGAGCGGCACCGGGAGCGCCTGGAGCGCCGGGAACTTTCGGCGGCCCCTTGCGTTGCGGCTTGGTTTCGTCCGCCGGCTTGGCAGCAGCTTCGGGTTTGGTTTCGCTTTTGGAAGCGGGTTTCTTTTTCTCGTCGGCCATAATCGTAAATGGGAAATCTTAAATCAAAACGGAATCAGTGAATGCCGGCCTTGGCGGTCGGATTTCGGGTCACGCCGACCGTCTTGCGCGGACCTTTGCGGGTGCGGGAATTGGTCTGGGTGCGCTGGCCGCGGACGGGCAGGCTGCGCATGTGACGGACGCCGCGGTAGCATTTGATGCCCTGCAGGCGCTTGAGGTTCATGCCGAGTTCGCGGCGCAGATCGCCTTCGATGACGTATTTGCCATCTTGGATCGCATGAACGATCTGGGAAAGCTGCGCCTCGGTCAGATCCTTCGCGCGAACGCTGGGATCAATCTTCGCGTGGATCAAAATGTCCACGGCGTTTTTTGGACCGATGCCGTAAATGTAGCGCAGCGCAATGTCAATGCGCTTGTTCGGCGGGACTTCAACACCAATGATACGTGCCATAATTCTTTAAGTTTAACCCTGACGCTGCTTGTGCCGTTTGTTGCTGCAAATGACGCGAATGACGCCCTTGCGTTTCACAATCTTGCAATTTTCGCAAAGTTTTTTTACTGATGCGCGAACTTTCATATTAAATCTGTTTCGTTCCGACGATGATTCGCCCCTGCGACAAATCGCCGGGCGACATCTGCAATTTCACTGTTTCTCCGGACTTGAGTCCGGCAAATTCTTTCAACTGGCTGGCCGACACAAACGCAAGCAACCGGTGGCCGTTGGCCAATTCCACCCGATACGTCTGCCGGGGCAGCACCTCGACGACTACACCCGCAACTTTGAAGGCACTTTCTCCGGCCATGTCAAAATCTCCGGTTCACCTTCAGTGATCAAAACTGTATGCTCAAAATGAGCGGACAGTGAACCATCCTGCGTCACCACTGTCCAGCCGTCTTTCAAAATTTTTACGTCGGGCCGGCCCGCGTTGACCATCGGCTCGATGGCAATGGTCATGCCCGGCCGCAGCTTCTCGGACTTCTTGCCGTCCACGAAATTTGGCACCTGCGGCTCTTCGTGCATCGTC
>JANYDP010000178.1 GCA_025363535.1 Verrucomicrobiota bacterium
GTTGGGAACCGGATCAGCCGACGCCGATACGATGCCGAAGATTACGAACCCAAATGCAAGACAGCTACCCTTTGTCTGGATGCCAGTGAAAACCGAGCTTGTAATCATAAAGTTGTCAAAGGTTGACGATCTTGGATTCTAATGAATTCTATTGCAAGCAACGGTGAAGCCAATGCAACGTTTAGCATCCCGAACCATCAGTGTTTCTTGTCTGCAATGAATTGCAGTTGCCTGCCTCTTTTTTATCGCATAGTTTTTTGCGCATCGTGGATGCCACGGGTCGCAATAGTTTATGGACAACACCGCCGAATTAAAATTAAACGGAAAGACTTTCACACTGCCCACCCTTGAAGGGACCGAACAGGAACGCGCCGTGGACGTGTCGCAACTCCGCGCCCAAAGCGGCTACATCACCCTCGACGACGGCTACGGCAACACCGGTTCGTGCAAGAGCAAGATCACTTTCATTGACGGTGACGCGGGCATCTTGCGCTATCGTGGCATTCCCATCGAAGTCCTCGCCGAAAAATCTTCGTTCATCGAGGTCGCGCATCTTCTGATCAACGGCAAGTTGCCGACCAGCGCGGAACTGACCCGGTTTTCCAATCTGCTCACCGAGAATGAGCTGCTGCACGAGGACATGAAGTTCCACTTCGAGGGGTTTCCCACCAGTTCGCATCCGATGGCGATTCTCTCCTCGATGATCAATGCCGTCAGTTGCTTTTACCCCGAACTGCTTTCCGGTGATCCCAAGCAGCACTTTGAAGTGGAATCCGCCCGTCTGTTGTCCCAGGTCCGAACGATCGCTGCGTTCGCCTTCCGCAAATCACGCGGCCTGCCGATCAATTATCCCAAGCCCGCGCTCAAGTACACCGCGAATTTCCTGCACATGATGTTCTCGAACCCGTACCAGGAATATGCGTTGGATCCGGTTGTGGTGCGCGCGTTGGATTTGATTTTCCTGCTGCACGCCGATCACGAACAAAATTGCTCCACGGCCACCGTCCGCATGGTTGCGTCCAGCAAGGCAAACATGTTCGCCAGTTGCGCGGCGGGCGTCTGCGCGCTGTGGGGACCATTGCACGGCGGCGCAAACCAGGCCGTGCTCGAAATGCTCGACGAGATTCACGCCTCCGGCGACGATGGCTCGAAGTTCATCAACGCCGCGAAGGACAAGAAGAGCGGCAAGAAGCTCATGGGCTTCGGCCATCGCGTCTATAAAAACTACGACCCCCGCGCCAAGATCATCAAGCAGGCCTGCGACGATGTGCTTTCCAAGCTCCAGATCAGCGATCCGTTGCTCGACATCGCCAACAAGTTGGAGCACGCCGCGCTGCACGATTCCTATTTCGTCGAACGCAAACTTTATCCCAACGTGGATTTTTACAGCGGCATCATCATGCGCGCTTTGAAAATTCCGACAGAAATGTTCACCGTGATTTTCGCCATCGGCCGGATGCCTGGCTGGATTGCCAACTACCGCGAGGTGATGGAAGACAACAGCGGCCGGATCTATCGTCCGCGCCAGGTTTACGTCGGGCCGGTCAACCAAACTTACGTGCCCATCAAAGAGCGGAAGTAAGTTCCTGGTTTCTAGTTTCTGGTTTCTAGTTTTGTGCGCTCGTGGCTCAACCAGAAACTCGGAGCCAGAAACTCGGAACCAGAAACCAAGAAAAATGGCGACCATCAAAAAATTTGAGAATATTCAAGCATGGCAGAAAGGCCGGGAGTTGAAGCAGGCGGTTTATCGCTGCTCAAAGCGGAGTCAATTTGCAAAAGACTTTGCGCTGCGAGAACAAATCCGCCGGGCCGCTATTTCGATCACTGCGAACATTGCGGAAGGATTTGAGCGCGATGGCAACCGGGAACTCGTCCAGTTTTTAAGCATTTCAAAAGGCTCGACGGGCGAGGTGCAAGACCACCTCTACACAGCCCTTGATGAAAATTATATCAGTCAACCAGATTTCGACGCTCTCTACGCACAAGCTGCCGAGGTTGCCAAACTCACCGCCAGCTTCATGAATTATCTCCGCCAATCAGAACTACGTGGTCAGAAATTCCGCGACACCCAGCCGCAGAAACTAGAAACTTAAAACTCGAAACCAGAAACTTTCTCCCCATGAACATTCACGAATACCAAGCCAAACAACTGCTCGCCCAATACGGCGTCGCCGTGTCGGTGGAAATCCCCTGCAAATCTCTGGAGGAAGTCCGGCCCGCCGCCGAAAAAATTCTCGCCGGCGGCAGCTCCAAGGTCGTCGTCAAATCCCAGATCCACGCCGGCGGCCGTGGCAAGGGAACTTTCAAGAGCGGCTTCCAAGGCGGCGTGAAGATCGCCGCCAACGCCGACGAAGCGGTTTCGTTCGCCAAGCAAATGCTGGGTCAGGTGCTCGTCACGAAGCAGACCGGTGCGGACGGTCGCAAAGTCCAAACCCTCCTCCTCGCCGCCGCCGCCAAGATCAAAAAAGAATTTTATCTCGCCGTGTTGTTAGACCGCGCCACTTCGCGACCGATCGTCATGGTCAGTACCGAAGGCGGCATGGACATCGAGGAAGTGGCCGAGAAGACGCCGGAGAAGATCGTCAAGGAAACCATTGATCCCGCCGTCGGCATGATGCCGTATCAGGCGCGCAAGCTCGCCGCCGCGCTCGGACTCAAGGGTGATTTGATCGCCGCCGGTGCGAAGTTGATTCTCGGGGTTTACAAAACCGCGTGGGAATGCGACACCGCGATGGTCGAAATCAATCCGCTCTGCCTCGTCGAAAATGCCGACGGCAAGGAATCCTTGATGGCGCTCGACGGCAAAATCAGCCTTGATGACAACGCGCTCTATCGCCACAAGAATATCCAGGAGATGCGTGACCTGAACGAGGAAGCACCGCTCGAAATCGAAGCCAGCAAATTTTCCCTGAACTACATCAAACTCGACGGCAGCATCGCCTGCCTCGTCAACGGTGCCGGCCTCGCGATGGCGACGATGGACATCATCCAGCATTTCGGCGGTAATCCGGCGAACTTCCTCGACGTCGGGGGTGGTGCGACCAAGGAGCAAGTCACGGCCGCGTTCAAGATCATCCTGCAAGATCCGAACGTAAAAGGCATTCTCGTGAACATCTTCGGCGGCATCATGGACTGCAATGTCATTGCCACCGGCATCGTCGCGGCGGTGAAGGAAACCGGCTTGAAACTTCCGCTCGTCGTCCGCCTCGAAGGCAACAACGTCGCCGCTGGAAAGAAAACACTCGCTGAATCCGGCCTCACGCTCATCACTGGTGATTCCATGGCGGATGCCGCGCAGAAAGTTGTGAAGGCGGTTGGGAAATAATTTTAACAATGCGTTGCCAAACGAAAATTGAGTCTGAAAGTTTTGCAAATTTTGCCACCTTTGGCATTCCTGCAAATCCCAAAGATATTTCGTCGATGATTTTTCAGATTACTGGCGAAACGCCGAGAGAATTTTATCATTTAACTTGGTTTAGCAATTTCTTGGCAGCTTCATTTGAATCGTTTGATCATTGCTTATTATGGGTTGAGGACTGGGAACCAAAAAATCTTCATTTGTTTTATCGCCTTCGCCAAACCTATTTAGAAAACCGCACATTAATGGAAGCACCTGGACATATATTTTTGGATTATGAAAAGGCTGATTTAGCTTCATTTATTTTAATTGGTATTGTTTGCGGTTGGAGTTTTCGCTTACATCCAGCGCCATGTTTCGTGCGTGCTTCTATAACAGACGGAATGTTTATTTTTGAAACTGATGAAGAGTTAAACCTCGATGAAATCAAAAAAACTCTTGGAGATGCAAAGATTACTTTCAAGATTTCATCTCATAAAATGTAAATCCTGCTCAAAGTCACCGAAATCGCCTTCAGTTGCTACGCCGTCACCGACAGGGCGCGGGCCAAAAGGTTGTTTCGATTTCGGGCAACTGATAATCTGAACGTATGACGACGACGCTGTTAAAACAGGCAACCAAGCTGCCGCTGTCCGACCGGATCAAGTTGGTGGAAGACATCTGGAATTCCATTGAGGACGAGCCGGGTTGCGACCCGTTTCAGTTGACGAAGGCACAGGAGCGCGAACTGGATCGGCGGCTGGCGTTGATGAAAAAGAATCCTAAACGCGCGCTGCCGTGGGGGGAGGCCAAGCGGCGGATTTTGGAACGGCACGCTTCGGTCAAATGACGCGCGCCTTTTCAGTCCAGCCCGAGGCAGCGGACGAAGCGAACGAGGCTTTCAACTGGTATGAAAACCAGCAGCCGGGTTTGGGCGGAGAATTTTACCGGGAATTGGTTCGCGGGTTTGAATTTGTCCTGGAGAATCCGCTGTTGGCGCGGGTCGCTTACCGTGGCTTGCGGAAAAGAAAATTGGTGCGGTTCCCCTACCTGATAGTTTATCAGGTGACCAACGCGGAAGTTTCCGTCGTGTCCGTATTTCACGGCGCGAGGAATCCGGTCATTTGGAAACACCGCGCCGCAAAATAATTTTAGCTATGCTCAAAGTCACTGAAATCGCCTTTAGTTGCTACGCCGTCACCGACATGGCGCGCGCGCGGAAGTTTTATGAAAACGTGCTGGGCTTGAAGCCCACCATGATCGTCGGCGAACCCGGCGGGATGCAGTGGACGGAATACGAATTCGGCCCGTATGCGCTCTCGCTCGGCTGCGCACCGGGAATGTTCCAGCCCAGTCCTGACGGCTGTTCCGTGGCGCTGGAGGTGGAGAATTTCGACGACGCCGTCGCCCATCTGCGTGCGAACAACGTGAAGTTCCGCATTGAGCCGATGCCTACACCCGTCTGCCACATGGCGATGTTTTTTGATCCCGACGGGAACACGATTTGCATTCACAAGCGGAACGCGAAGTGATTGCTTGCGGGTGGCGCGCCAAGTAAATTGATTCCGATGATTGACGCAGAAACATTGGCTCAGATGAACGGCAAATACGTTTGCCCGCCCAATGCCGGCCCGGCGTGGCGTGCGGCGATGGAATATGGTTTCGATATGTCGTTGATCGAGGACTCGTTGCAATTGACGCCAGAGCAAAGGCTTGAACAGCACCAGCGCGCCCTGGATTTGGTTCTTGAAGTGAAAGAAGCAGGAGAACGCGATGCCGCAAAATGACAAGGCGCTGCTGTCGCGGCTCAAGGAGTACAAGGTGGAATTCGTCATCATCGGCGGCGTCTGTGGGGTTTTACACGGCGCGTCTTTGGTGACTTTGGATTTGGACATTTGCTGCCGGTTCAGCCACGCCAATCTACGTCGAATCGAAGCAGCGGTAAAAGATTTGCACCCGCAGCATCGTTTGACTGCAAACAAGCTGCCGTTTGAGTTGACCGACCATTTATGCAGTGAGTTGAAAAACATTTATTTGAACACGGATTTCGGAATTTTGGATTGCTTGAGTGAAGTTGCTGGTATCGGCAATTATGAAGAAGTTTTCAACAAGTCCGTTTTGCACAGCATGTCTTACGGTGAGGTCAGAATTTTGAATTTAGACGCGCTTATCGCTGCGAAATTGGCGACAGGCCGCGACAAAGATTTAAGCGCGGTAAAATTATTTCAGGCAATCAAAGAACGCAAAGAACAGCAAAACGAATTATTTTGAAATCGTAAATTAACAATCTGAAATCTTAAATTTAATCATGGCCATCCTCGTCAACTCCCAAACCAAACTCCTCATCCAAGGCATCACCGGCAGCTTCGGCGCGCGTCATGCCCAACTCTCGATTGATTACGGCACGCAAGTCGTCGCCGGTGTCACGCCCGGCAAGGGCGGCCAATGCTTCGAGCACGGCGGTAAGAAGGTTCCGATCTTCGACACGGTCGCCGATGCCGTGAAGCAAACCGGTGCGACCGCCAGCGCCATCTTCGTTCCCCCGCCCTTCGCCGCCGA
>JANYDP010000180.1 GCA_025363535.1 Verrucomicrobiota bacterium
CACACGATTCCGTCCGGCGGCGTGCTCGGCGTGAAAACTCGGCAGCTCAACGGAAACTTTGGCTACACTTCCACCGGCGTGACCGACAACCAATTGCGCGCGTGGAATCACGCCGGCCTTTTCAACACGACGCTCGTCGAAGCGGTAATTCCAAGCTACTCAAAATTAGTTCCCATCTCTGACACCAACGCGACGCTCGAACTGCGCGTCCGTTCGTACCTCGATGCGAATTGTTCCCAGTGTCATCGTCCCAACGGCGGCGTGCAGGCGAACTTTGACGCGCGTTTCGACACGCCGCTGGACAGCCAGGGCATCGTCGACGGCGCGGTGCAAAATAATCTGGGCATCTCCGGTGCCTACGTCGTCGCGCCGGCCGACACAAACAAATCCATTCTCTACCAGCGCGACAGCAGCCTGGCCGCAATCAAAATGCCGCCGCTCGCGAAGAACACGGTGGATGCCGCCGCGATGAACGTCATCGTGAACTGGATCATGTCACTGCCGCCGCTGACCAACGCGCTGCCGTTGCCGTGGCAACAGACGGATGTCGGCGGCGTCGGGCTGGCCGGCAACGCGACGTATGCGGGCGGACAGTTCACTGTGATCGGCGGCGGGGATGACATCTGGAACAACGCCGACGGGTTTCATTATGTTTACCAACCGCTCACCGGCGACGGCAGCATCACCGCGCACGTCGTGTCGCATCAGAACACCGATGGCTGGGCGAAGGCGGGCGTGATGTTTCGCGAGACTTTGGCGAACACCTCCACACACGTTTCCATGTTCACGTCGTACGCCAACGGCACGGCGTTCCAATATCGCAACGCGACTGGCGGCGCGAGCGCGCACATCGCCGGGCCGTTCAACGCCGCGCCGTATTGGGTTCGCCTCACCCGCGCGGGCAGCCTCTTCACTGGTTTTGTTTCTCCTGACGGCGTCACTTGGACACAGGTTGGCAACGCGACCATTGGCATGAACAGTCAGGTCAACGTTGGCCTCGCCGTCACCGCGCATAATAATTCGCTGCTCAACACCGGCGTCCTCGACACTGTCACCGTCACGGTCGCGACGAATATTTCGCCGACCATCACGTTGACCGCCCCGACGAATGGCGCGCAGTTCACGTATCCCACGAGCATTGCCATGTCCGCCACGGCCAACGCCAGCAACGGCGGCATCACCAACGTGACGTTCCTGCGCGAGCTCACGAAGCTGGGTGACGACGCGATTGCTCCGTACAATTTCACCTGGGCCAACGCCGCCGTCGGCACGTTTGCCTTTCGCGCGATTGCCTCGGACAGCTTTGGTGCGATGGGCACTTCCGCGCCCGTCAACGTGACGATTCAAACCCTGCTCGGCACGAATGTCTGGAGCGCGAAGGTCAACTTCCAGACCAACGGCGCGACGTTGGTCGCCGGTTATCTGCCGGACTCGGGATTGGTTTTCGCCAATCGGGGCAATGGTTTCAGCTACGGCTGGGATGTGGACAACACCGCCAACGCCCGGCGGCGCAATTCAACTAATTTTTACGACGCGCGTTACGACACATTCAACCATCTGCAAAAACCCAGCGGCGGCACGACTTGGGAAATCGCCATCCCCAACGGCACGTACCAGGTGCGGATCGTTTCCGGTGACGCGGATAATTTCGACAGCACCTACCAGCTTAATGCCGAGGGTGTCACCATCGTGAACGCCGTGCCGACCAGTCCGGCGCGCTGGGTGGAAGGCTTTGGCACCGTGACCGTGTCCGATGGCCGCCTGACCGTGAGCAGCGGGGCGGGCGCGGTGAACAACAAGATTGCGTTCCTGGAAATCTCCACCGTCGTCACGAGCCTGCCGCCGATTTATCTCGTTTCACCGACCGGAAACAACGGGGTGTTTCAGTTCGCACTGCAAGGCTTGAACGGCGTCAACTACGTGGTGGAAGCTTCCACCAACCTCGTGAGCTGGACGCCGCTGCTCACCAATATGCCGACCGGCAATCTCCTGCAATTTGCCGAACCCGCCACAAACTTCCCGGCGAGATTTTATCGCGGCCGGCTGCCGTGAGGCGGGTGTTCTGGAAGGGGCGCGGTGGAACGCGCCCCGCTCACGGTCTTTCTCGCGCAGCACGCTGTCGTGGGATTGCTTTTGCAGTTCGAACGCCCCGCGACGGGTGAGTTCCACCGCGAGATGTTTGCGCAAGAACTTCATGGCATTGCGCTGGTCGCTGTCCACGCGCAGGCCCAGCCAGACGAGGTGCAGATGATCGGGCATGAGGACATAGACCGGGCAGAACAGACCTTCGCGCGCGGCGGCGTGCAGGAGCAGTTCGCGAAACTGGTGATGAAAAGAAGCGTCGAGCCACCCGGTGGCGGTGTTCGAGGGTGATGGTCCAATGGACGAAGGCAAACCGCGATAAAGCTCCGGTGCCAGACGCGGCAGGTGGTGCATTTCCGGCTGCTCAGTCAGGGGGACGGGTTCCATGTCGGCAACGTAGCGGCTTTCGGTAAAAAGCCGGATCCAAGGTGGCCTGGCTTTGAAACACCCGTTCTGGAATTGCGGCTTATTTCTGTTTGTGTGTGCGATGTTTGCCGTGGGCGGATTTATGCTTTTTGGAATGTTTGCGATGTTTGGCCTGGGCCTGGGCCTTGACCGGCGTGGTAATGGACGATTTTTGATGAGTCGCGGCTGCCGCTTGGGTTTGCAGGGCAGGGGCGCAGGCCAGCACGGCCACGGTGAGAATCAGCCAGAATTTTTTCATGATAATTATTTTGGCGCGGTTGCGGTTTGGTTTATTGCACAGCGTCAGTCAGCAAGACTGAACTGGTTCCGGCGCGGTTACAACTTTTCCATGGCGCGGCGGGCGGATTTTGTCCGGAGCGTCTGGAAACCGGCCGAAAAATAAATCCGCTTGACCAGAGTTGGACAATTTCACACTGTCCGCTGACAGCAAAACGGGACGCGAACTTTTAATTCATAACAATTCCTATGAAACAAATCTGGATATTATCCGCTTGTCTGGCCCTGGCCGGCTGCATGAGCGCGGCGAAACATGCCCAGCAACTAGGCTCAACCCAGGACCGTGCGCTGACGCTGGGCGTGGTGCAAAAACAAATCAAGGTCGGTATGGCGCAAGCCGAGGTGGCGGCGGCTTTGGGTTCGCCAAACATCGTCACCGGTGACGGTCAAAACCACGAAACCTGGATTTACGACAAGATCGCTTCAGAAGCTTCGTACTCCCAGGATGGGGGGAGTGTTTCCGCCAACGCATCCGGCAGTGGAAATTTTGCCGGCTTTCCGGACAGTGGCGCAGTTTCAGGAAATGTCGGCGGCTCTTATTCTCGCTCCGCCGGTGCGGCCAGCCTCACCCAGCGCACGCTGACGGTGGTGATCAAGTTTTCCGCCACCAGCACCGTGGAGTCAGTCTCCTACAATTCGACCCGATTCTAATAGCCGTTATGAGGATTCGAGGAGGTTTGTGGCTTGGTTTGCCGGTCGGCCTGTGCGCGATTCTGGTCGGCTGCGCCGGGACTCCGGCATTGGAGCCATCGCAACTGACGCCGTTGCAGGTTCGGGCGATCGAGACACGCAGCTACGAAACCCCGGATGCCAAAGCCATGCTGAAAGTTGTGTTGAACGTGCTGCAGGACGAAGGCTTCCTGGTGGACTACGGAAACTCCGAGCTGGGACTTCTTCATGCCAGCAGAACTGTGAGCGGCGGAACCACCAGCCAAATTTACACGCCCGCCATTGCCCGGTTCAGCCTTTCTGGCAATGGTTTCTTTGGAAGCCTTACGACCATTGAAGCCACGGTGAATGTGAGTCCCTTGGCCAATCAAACCAAGGTTCGCATCAACTTCCAACAAAGAGTCAACAGTTCAGCGGGCCCTCTGAATGGTAGTGTGTTTACGGCCATTCCCGTGACCGACCCGAGAATCTATCAGGAATTTTTCGCCAAGCTCGATCGGGGGTTATTCATCCAGAAACAGGGGCTGTAAGTTTGACAGTGTGTCGTAAAGGGGTCAACCCTGCGTTCATAATTCCAGATTGAATTCATTTTGCTCTGCGCTGGATTTTTTATTGGTTCCCAGCCTAACGCTTCTCTATTTTACGTCAAGAGTAGGACTGACCCGAATGGCGCTTAGTTAAGGCAGGGCCATAAAAAATAGTTTGCGCAAATTGCACTTTGGAATTGTACAAATTTAGCGGCTTGCTAAAGTTCTTGATGCGTCAAAACACACCATTTCTACCGGGCATTTCATCGCGTCTG
>JANYDP010000220.1 GCA_025363535.1 Verrucomicrobiota bacterium
GGGTGGATAAACGCCCTGGCCGCCATCGCCAATGACGGTGGAGGCCGTTCCGTTGTGCCAGATTTCCGGGGCGAACGGACCAAAGCCCCACACATTCACCGGAACCCCGTTGTTGCCGAAAGCTGTGGCCGGCGTGTTGAACAAAGTGAATGCTCCGCCAAGACTGGTCATCGCTCCGTAGCTCCAAACGCCAGCTGGATTCGATACCGCCGAGTAATCGGACGAAAGGTCATAAGCATTCGCCTGTGAGATTCCCAGGCCTAGTTGCACCAGGATGCCGGCCAATGCGACCAAGTATTTTTTTAAATTTTCCATATATTGCTGAATGGGGTTGATGGTTTTTCCTTTCGCAGCCCGGCGATCTTCAAGACACCGAACTACGACTGAGAAGTTGTTAAAGTATCTTCAACTCAAAGGCAACCACTTAAACCCTAAAAGCCGTCAGTAACTTTACGGGCCGGAAACTCTTGGGTGTGTGGTTACCGGAATCGCCCCATTCAAAAGCTAACTCAAGCATGGATTTTCACGGGCGTCTGGGCTTGCCGCCGGATAAAAATTGCGAAACACTTCCCTACACGTTTATGGCAAAAAAAGCTCTCATCACAGGCATCACCGGGCAGGACGGTTCGTATCTTACCGAGCTGCTGCTCGCTAAAGGTTATGAAGTCCACGGCATCGTTCGCCGCACCGCCGCACCGTATCGCGGCTATCTGGACCGGACCTCGACCGCCAACTCGCCCCAGCTTTTTTTGCATCACGGTGATCTCGCCGATGCCGGGTCGCTTCTCCGACTACTGGAAAAAATCCGCCCCGATGAAGTCTATAATCTTGGCGCGCAAAGCGACGTTCGCATCAGCTTTGACATCCCGGGTTACACGGCCGACGTGACGGCTACGGGTGTGGCGCGGCTGCTAGAAGCGATTCATCAGCTCGGTTTGCCCGCAAGATTTTACCAGGCATCATCCAGCGAAATGTTCGGCAAGGTCCGCGAAGTGCCGCAGACTGAAGTGACACCGTTTCATCCTCGCAGTCCATATGCCGTGGCCAAGGTCTATGCCTATTGGATCACTGTGAACTACCGTGAGTCCTACGGCTTCCACACGAGCAACGGCATTCTCTTCAACCACGAATCGCCCCGGCGCGGCGAAAATTTTGTCACCCGCAAAATCACCACGGCGGTCGCGCGCATCCAGGCCGGTTTGCAGGAAAAACTTTTCATGGGCAACATCGAGGCCAAGCGTGACTGGGGTTACGCCAAGGAATACGTCGAGGCCATGTGGCTCATGCTCCAGCAGCCGCAGGGCGATGATTACGTCGTCGCCACCGGCGAGACCCACAGCGTCCGCGAATTTCTGGAGCTGGCCTTCGACCGTGCCGGGCTGAACTGGGAGAAGCATGTCGAGATTGACCCCAAGTTTTATCGTCCCGCCGAGGTGGAGCATCTGATCGGCAGCCCGGAGAAAGCGCGCAAACAATTGAACTGGTCGCCCAAAACCAAATTTGCCGACCTCGTCCGGTTGATGGTGGATGCCGATGTGAAGCTGTTGAAAGAAAAAAGCTGACAGGCTGAAAAGCTAACACGCTGAAATTCTGAAAAGCTGAAATTGGAAAGTTAAATGAGCAGATTATCGGAAGAATTGCGCCAGCGAACCAAGGGCTATGCTTCAGCGATCATTCGGTATTACGTTCGCCTTCCCAAAGAGCGTGAGGAGGTACGGGTTTTGGGAAAGCAGTTGCTTCGTTCTGGCACCTCCGTTGCCGCTCATGCCCGAGAAGCCTCGCGGGCGCGATCCGATTCAGAGTTTTGCTCGAAGCTGGACGGACTGCTTCAAGAAGCGGACGAATCTCAACTTTGGCTGGAATTGTTGCGAGATGATTGCGGCATTCAAAACGAAATCACCGATCCGTTACTGCGGGAAACCAACGAACTGATGGCTATCTTTGTCACGCTGGTTTCCAAATTGCGAAAGGCTGGCAATTGATTTCAGTTTTTCAGCATTTCAGCTTTCAGTTTTCTTTATGAAGCGCGCCTTCATCACCGGCATCGAAGGCCAGGATGGTTCGTATCTCGCTGAACTTCTGCTGGCGAAAAATTACGAGGTTCACGGCATCTTCCGCCATTCCACCAACGGTGGCGCGGTGAACCTTCGGCATCTCAAGGCCGACCCGCAAATTTTCGAGCGGACTTTATTCCTGCACCCGGCTGAACTGGACGACGTGGATTCCATCCGTGTTCCTCTGGAGCAATGTGCGCCTGATGAAATTTATCACCTGGCCAGCCAGAGCCACGTCGGTGCGAGTTTTGAAAAGGTGGAGGAAACCTGCCGCATCACCGGCCTCGGCGCGCTGCGGCTGTTGGAACTGACCCGTAAGCTGCCCAAAGCGCCGCGCTTTTTCCACGCCAGTTCCAGCGAGATTTTCGGCAGCCCGGAGCAGTCGCCGCAGGATGAAACCACGCCCGTCAATCCCATCACGCCGTATGGCTGCGCCAAGGCCTTCGGCACGCAGATGACACGCATCTACCGGAAAAATTTCGGGCTGTTTGCCGTGAACGGAATTTTGTTCAACCACGAATCCCCGCGCCGGGGCGAAAATTTTGTCACCCGCAAAATCTGCCGCGCCGTGGCCGCCATCAAAGCCGGGCGGCGGCAGGAGCTGGTGCTCGGCGACACCAGCGCGCAACGCGACTGGGGCCACGCCCGCGATTATGTGCGTGGCATGTGGCTCGCGTTGCAGCACGACACGCCGGAGGATTTTGTTTTTGCGACGGGGAAGTTGCATCGCGTACAGGACATCGTGGAACTGGCTTTCCAGGCGGCGGGATTGGAGTGGCAGAAATTTGTCCGGCAGGAAAAACAATTCTTCCGCCCCGCCGATCCGCGTCAGGTCATCGGTAATGCGGCCAAGGCAAAAAACCTTTTGGACTGGCAGCCGGAAATCTCCTTCGAGCAGACCATCGCCGAAATGATGGCGGCGGAATTGCACGCGGTGTTAAATTTATGAATGCGAAAATCGGCTTCGTCGGCGTCGGCCGCATGGGTGCGAACATGGCGCGGCGCTTGAAGGACTGCGGGTTCGTGATCGCCGCCGTTTACGACCAGCACACCCCGAGCGCAGAGACGCTGGCGGCCGAGCTGGGCGCGGTGGCCGCCACCGAACTGGCGGAAGTCACCCGGCTTTCCGAGATCATCTTCACCGTCGTAACCGACGACCGGGCGATGAAAAAGATTTTCACCGGCGGTCTGCTGCGCCGCGCGCGCGGAAAACTGTTCATCAACTGCGCCACCATCACGCCCGCCCTCCACGTCTGGGCCGAAGCCAAGGCGGAAAGGGCTGGCGCCCAAACCCTCGAAGCCTGCATGGCCTCGAGCATCCCGCAGGCGCGCAACGGTTCGCTTTACCTCATGTGCAGCGGACGCCCGGAAGTGTTTGAGCGCGCGCGGCCTGTTCTGGAAAAACTCGGCCTCGCCCCGCGCCACCTCGGCA